>JASLBO010000545.1 GCA_030146605.1 Sphingomonas sp.
CAAGGGCATCGGCGAGCTCGGCCTTTGCGGGGTAGGCGCGGCGGTTGCGAACGCGGTGTACAATGCCACCGGCGTTCGCGTGCGCGACTATCCGATCACGCTCGAAAAGCACCTGGACCGGCTGCCCATGATCGCCTGAGCGCACGGGCCGCCGGCCCGGGGGCCGCTCAGGATCGCTTCGTCGCGATCCAGCGGTCGATCTTCTGCTCGAGGATGTGCATCGGCAGCGCGCCGGTCATCAGCACCTGCGCGTGGAATTCCTTGAGGTCGAATTTGTCGCCCAGCGCCTGTTCGGCCCTGGCGCGCAGCTCGAGGATCTTGAGCTGGCCGATCTTGTAGGCGAGCGCCTGCCCCGGCATCGCGATATAGCGCTCGACTTCGCTGGTAGCGTCGGTGCGCCCCATGGAGCTGTTGTCGAGCATATATTTGATCGACTGATCGCGCGTCCAACCCTTGGCGTGGATGCCCGAATCGACGACCAGCCGCATCGCGCGCAGCATCTCGTCGTTGAGCCCGCCGAAGCGCTGATACGGATCGGTCTCCATGCCGAGCTCGTCCCACAGCGTCTCGGCGTAGAGCGCCCAGCCCTCGACATAAGCGGTGTTGCCGCCGAACCGCATGAAGTTGGGAAGCGCCGCATTCTCCTGCGCGAGGCTGATCTGGAAGTGATGCCCCGGCGCGCCCTCATGCAGATAGAGCGTCTCCTGCCCCCAGGTCGATCGCGAGGGCAGGTCGTAGGTGTTGTAGTAGAATACCCCCGGCCGCGTGCCATCGGGTGCGCCCTGCATATAGGAGCCGCCGGCATCGTTCTTCTCGCGATATTCGGGGACCGGGCGGATCTCGAGCGGCGATTTGGGCAGCGTCGAAAAGATCTCGCCGACCCGCGCGTCAACGCGCTTTCCGATCGCATAATATTCGTCGCGCAGCGCTTCCTTGCTCGCCGGGCGGAACTTCGCGCCGGTGCGAAGATGCTCGAAGAAATCGTGCAGCAAGCCCTTGAAGCCGACCTGATTCTTGACCGCTTCCATCTCGCGATGGATCCGCGCGACTTCGCTGAGGCCGAGATTGTGGACATCGTCGGCGGACAGCTTGAGGGTGGTGTTCTCCTCGATCAGATAGGAATAGAGGCAGGGCCCGCTTTTCATGTGGACCAAGCCGACGCCCTCGCGCGCGGCCGGGAGATATTCCTTCGACAGGAAGTTGCGCAGCCGCTGATAGGCCGGGCGGATCTCGTCGCGAATGGCCGCCGCGGTTTCGGTGCGCAGCCGCGCCTGATCGGCCGCCGGAATGTCTGCCGGGAAAGCCTTGAGCGGCGCATACATGGTCGATCCCTCGACGCCCTGAGTGAGCTGGAGGTCGAGCTGATCGATGACGTTGCGGACGACCAGCTTCGGCTGGACCACACCTGCGGCCATGCCTTGCCGGAAGCGTTCGATCGCCGCGTCGATGAACCAGGCATAGCGACGATGCCGGCTGATGCTGTCCTGATAGTCCTTGACCGTCTTGAACGGCGCGGCGCTCTGGCCGGAGGCGAGATCGGGGTAGAAGGTGTGGATGCCGGTAAAATGATCGATCGGCCGCACCGCAGTGAGCGGCAGGATCTCCGGGCTCAACGAACGCAGCGTGAGCCCGGTCTGCCATTTGAAGATGTCATAGGCCAGCTGGTCAGTGGTCGAGAGCGCTCCGCGGTCGATCCGGCCGAGCGCCGCAAGATCCCTTTCACCCGCCGAACGCTCGGCGTCGAAATAGGCATCGCTGATATTGTCGCCGAGCTGGTCGGCATAGCGCATGTCGCCGCGGAACAGCGCCTCGATCGGATTGCGGCGGAGATTGTCCTCATCGCTCTCCTTGAAGAGCGCGTGAAGCGCTGCGGAGGCGTCGGACTGCGCCGCGGCGGGAGCTGCTGCTTGGTGCGGAGCCGACGGGGAGTCGATCCCCGCGGTGTTCGTGCAAGCGGCCAGAAGAGTCGCGGCGGACGCGGCGGCGAGAAGTTGGATGCGCAAGATGATACCCCGGACGAAAGCTGTGACGGATCGATGCGGCACCGGATCGTTGCTGACAAGCCCCGCGGGCACGGGAAGTGCCGTCGTCGCTCCGCCAGTTTCAGGTTCCGGGCACGGTCCAGCGGGAAGCATGGCGTCGGCAAATACAGCGACACGGTGAGCAGGCGCACGGTACCGGCAATCTTGGCGGGGGAGGTGGGTTTGAGAAATGTTGCCTAAGTTCAGGCAATGCCGTCCTTTTGCTAAAGGCTGGAGTTCGTCGCCAGGAGAGGGATGCCTGTTTGAGCATAGGCAACGTAAGATTAAGTATGGCGTTTTAACTTTAAGAGAGAGGTAGTCAACGCTATCTAGTCATGATTAAAGGGATCGACTCGCCGTGCGTTCGTGCCGCTGCATTGTATCGTTGCAGCGGTTGAGGTATTTTCCTCTGCGATGGCCGCAATTTGTCGAGTCCATCCAAGCCAGGTCGCAATATCGCATCTAACGTCGTTGGCAGCGGGCCAGACGCGGACCATCGAGTCCCGCGCGATTCTCCGTTGTCGCACCTGATGAAGGTCTTGGGGGCCGGCATGGACAGTCTTTGCGAAGCGCTCGCCGTGGGAAACAGTGGTTCGTGCGCTCCGGCGCTCGATTCGAACGACCTGATCGGCCAAAGCCGGGCGATCGAGCATATCCGCGGCATGATCCGCCGCCTGCGCCGCCCGGGCAGCACCACCCTGATCCAGGGCGAGACCGGCACCGGCAAGGAAGTCGTCGCGCTGATGCTTCACCGCAACAGCGTGCGCGCCAAGGCGCCGCTCGTGGCGGTCAATTGCGCGGCGATTCCCGAAACGCTGATCGAGGGCGAGTTGTTCGGTTACGAGAAGGGCGCCTTCTCCTCTGCGAACCACGCCCATCCGGGCAAGTTTCGCCTCGCCGACAAGGGCACGCTGTTCCTCGACGAGGTGGGCGAACTCAGCGCCGGCGCGCAGGCCAAGATCCTGCGCTCGCTCGAATCGGGGGAAGTGTTTCCGCTCGGCTCGACCAAGGCAGTGCAGGTGGATGTCCGCGTGGTCGCCGCGACCAACCGCGATCTTGCCAGCGAAGTCGAGAAGGGCAATTTCCGCGCCGACCTCTATTATCGCCTCGCGGTGATCCAGTTGGTCATACCGCCGCTGCGCGACCGGCGCGAGGACATCGTCCCGATCGCACGCGCGCTGCTCAAACGCATCTGCCCCGAGATCGGCGTCGCAGTGCCCGCGCTGAGCAAGGGCCTGCTCGCCGCGTTCGAGGCGCATGGCTGGCCGGGGAATGTCCGCGAGATGCGCAATGCCCTCGAACATGCCGTCGTCGTCGCGGTGGATCCCGAACGGCTCGATGTCGACGATCTGCCGCCGACGATCGGCATCGGCCCGGCGCCCCAAAGCCCGGCCTTTCCACCGGCCACCGAGCGCGAGACGCTGTTGCGCGCACTGGCGCGCGCCAACGGCAAGAAGGCCGAGGCGGCGCGCATGCTCAATTGCTCGCGCATGACGCTGTATCGGCGGCTCGAGCGCGCACGGCTCGACGACG
>JASLBO010000550.1 GCA_030146605.1 Sphingomonas sp.
GAGGCCGACGAGGCGCTGCGTGGCGCGCACGGTGGGGCGCGGATTCGTCACCGTGTCGAGCCCGGCAATCGCGCGCTGCACCACCGCGAGGACATTCGCCCCCACTTCGGGCGTGCTTTGGGTCGCGCCGTGTACCCGCACTTCGGCGACTGTCTCGCCGGCGAGCAGATCGTAGCGTTCGCTGGTGACATAGCGGATCTTGTCCGCGCCATCGGTGATCGGCGTGCCGGCGGGAATCGAGATGCTGCCGAGCGCGCCCGGCCGCCGCGTGAAGGTGACGCTGCCCACGGCATGGCCGGCGCGAAAGCGCTTGTAATCGAGCAATGCGACGACCTGATCGAGCGCGGCGCCGGTCGCGGTCTCGAGAAAGGCGCTGTCATAAGCGAGGTTCAGCTGCGCGTAGAGACCCGCGAGTTCGCGGCTCATCGCCTCGACGATGGTCCGCGTGACGCTGCCGACGTTGAGATCGGTGAGCGGCGTCTTGTCCGTCGTGCGCGGATAATAATTGATGCTGAGCTGGGTGCCGGGCGCTGGCTTGCGACGGGAGAGCGGGCGGAAGCGGATCCCGACATAATCGTCGGGCGCGCTCGGGCTCGCGATCAGCTCATAGTCGTTGAGCGAGAACAGCGTGTCGACCGGCGGGTCGCCTTCCTTGGCCGCGCGGACAAAGCCGCGAACCACCGACACGCGGCGGATCGGCCGGCGCTTGAGCATGATGTCGGGGACGATCAGCGGCCGGGCGTCGGGATCGTACGCCACTGCATGCGTCTCGCCGGTCACGCCCTGGGTCAGCGCGGTCAGCACATCCTGGACGATGTCGGGATAGGGGCGATTGACGAAGCTCACAAAGCGAGCTCCAGCGCCAGAGTGAGCGGATCGCCATCGGCGAGCGGCTCGACGGTGAGCCCGATGTTGAGGATTTCCGAAAGGCCCGGCGCACACTCGACCGAGAGCGCGGTGAGCGTCTTGACCCGCGGCTCCTGCCGGACCGCCTCGATCACGTAGAGCCGCGCGAGGTGGCGGGTGGTGTCGTTGCTGGTTCGCCCGATCAGCGTCACCAGCCGGCAGCCATATTCCGGGTGGCCGAGCGGTTCGAGCGCGCCGAGCTGGGTGAGCAGTCGCAGCGTCAATGCCTGGGCGAGATTGGCGCGTTCGGAAACGGTGCCGAGATCGGTCGCACCCGATCCTTTCCGGCTCCGGCCCGCAACGACCTGCAGGTCGAGGCTGCCCCAGCTGTCCGCCGCCGCGAGCGGCACCGGCGAAGGCACGCCCGAATAGCGCGTCATCGCGATGTCGACCGACTGAATGGCGAAGCTGCGGGCCATCGCGTCAACCGCCCACCATCACTGTGCCGGCCGCGATCACCTGGCCGACCGGCGCATCGGCGGGATCGTTGCAGGTCATCGCCACGTCGCCGTTGCGCGCCGCCTGCTTGCCGCCGATCTTGACCGTCATGCTGCCGAGCTGGACCGTCGCCTTGTTCGCCGGCGGCTTCTGGAAGGTGGTGCCGGGCGGCGTCGGCAAATGCGGGGGCAGATTGTCCGCGGTCGATCCCACTACTGCCGCGGCGGCGCCGCCGATCTTGACCGTCGCGATGAGCCCGCCGTTGAGCGCGCCGGCGAACGGATGCGGCAACGGCGTCGGCACCAGCGACGGGCCCGCCGGGACCATCACGATGTGGGTGTCGGTGCCGGTCACCTGATCGTTGGCCTTTGCTGCTGGTTGCCCCACGCGTCCGTTCCCCTAATTGAGATCGATGGTCTGGCCGGCGACCTTGACCGAAGTGTCGCCGGAGATTTCGACGGTCTGTCCCTTGAGCGTCAGCTTGCCCGAGGTTTCGATCGCGACGTCGCCGCCTTGCGCGAACGACATCTTGGCCTTGCCGACGGTGATCGTGAGCGCGCCGTCCGAGGCGCTGGTCTGCTTGAGCTCGATCTTCACGTCGCCGGTCTCGAAGGTCATTCCTTCATCGGCAACGGCCAGCGCCACCTTGACCTCGCCGTCGAGAGTCAGCGCCAGCGATCTCTTGCCGTCGCCGGGGGTCTCGACCCGGAGCTCGATGCACTTTTCCTTCTCCGCGTCGGGCGGCAAATGGACGACCAGCTCGCCGGGACCGTGCTCGGGCGATTTGAGCAGCTGGGTATAGAGGCGGCCGGCGATCACCGGCGCATGGAGATCGCCGCCGAGGAACAGCACCACGACGAGGTCCCCCTCCGCCGGCAGCGCGGCGAAACCCATGAAGCCGACCGCGATCGGCACTTTCGGCAGAACGATGCCGCTCTCGCGCAGTTCGATCGTGCAGCTGTGATCGTCGGGCCCGCCCTGGACGGACTTTACCACCGCAAGCGACGCGGCATTGCGCTGCATCACTTCGTGGCGCGCGATCCTGCGGAGCGACTGGACGACCTCCTGCATCGCTAGAATGCTCCCGCCAGCGCGCCGCCGAGCGAGCCGAGCAAAGCGAGCGGATCGAAGCTGTCGCCGCCCTGCATCACCCGCGCGCTGGTCGTCGCGCCCCCGGGGCCGATGCGGTGGCGCACCGTCTCGAGCCAATACGGCCCCCCGGCGAGACCGTTCGGCAGATCCTGCACGTCGATCACTATTCCAGGGCGAAGCCTGGGAACCAGAAAGGCGTCGAGCCGGCCGCTGCGCTGCGCCGCCGAGAGCCGCCGCTGCCGCGCCGCGCCGGCGCTCGAGGTGCCCGCAGCGGTGCGAAGCGCCGGTTCCCACGACCAGCTGGCGCCCAGGCCGGGGCCATCGGGGCGGCTGCCCGCAAAGAAATCCGCGATGGGCCGAAGCGAGTCGGGCGAACTCGCGTCGCTCGCGCCGCTCTCGCCCGCAACCGTCACGGCGTCGGGCTTTGGCGACTGCTCGATGCGAAAGCCGGTCAGCTCGCGGCCATAACGGAGCGCCACTTCGGCCTGGGTAGCATCGACGATCGTCGCGGCGAGCGCCCCTTCGGGATCGGTTGCCAGCATCGCGCCCGACCAAGCAGCGACACGCCAGGCATGCTCGGCGGCGGTGCGCGAGGGATCGGCGGCATAATAACGCAGCATCACGCCATCGGCGATGTCGCCGGTTTCAACGCCGGCGGCACCGGCGAGGTTGCGGATCACCGTGCCGGCGCTGACATTCTCGAACGTCTCGGCCGGGCGATAGCGCGCAAGCTGGCCGAGCGCGCCGACGCCCGAGACGACGATCTCGTCAAGGCCGCGGCGTATCGAGCCGATCGTGCCCGCAAATACCGGCTCCTCTCCCTCGCCGCCGTCGAGCACCAGGCTGACGGGATCGTCGGGCTCGGCCTCGATCGGCACTTCGGCGGGGAAGGTGATCGACAGGCGATCGAATTGCGGAGCCGGGCACAGACGCAGATCGATCGCGATTGCCTGCTGCGTCCATAGCTGGCCCGCGATGGTGAGGGCATAAGCGGGGAGGAGCAGCGAAGTCATGCCCTCACCCCACCAGCTTGGCGGCGGCGGCGGCGATGCCGCTGACCAGGGGCGCCATTTCGTCGACTTCGCCGAGCGCGTCGGTCACCGGGCTGACGACATCGCCGAGCTTGCCGAGGCTGGCCATATCGGCAAGCGCCTGAAGCTGCGAAATCGCACCGAGCGCGGCATCGGCGAGCGCCATCACATCGCCCGCGGCGTCGGCGATCTCCGACAGCATGTCGCCGAGCGCGCCGGGATCGAAGCCGAGATCACCCAATCCGAAATCGTCGAGCCCGCCAAAGCCGCTGACTTCGGCGGGCGGCGGCAATTTGGGGCTCTCGGCCAGCAGGATGGCATAGGCCGTCTGGCCGCTCGCACCGACCACCTGCTCGGCAGCGAAGGACTCGATCACCATCTGGTCGATCTCGAGCGCGGAAGCGATATCGGCGGTGAAGCTGACCTCGACCCCGGCAGCGGCCTTTTTCTGAAGCGCGGCCAGATCGTCCGCGCCGGTCGCGGCGAGCAGCAGCCCCGCGACGATCACGCGATGCGAACGCCGGCCGATATGTTGGTGGAGGGTGCCTTCGAGCCCGGCGATGCGGCGGCGGCGATAGTCCTGCTCGGTTTCCTGCCGGATCAGCTGGACCGCGTTCAGTTCGATATCGTCGAGCATGGGGACGCCCATCAATCGGCTCCCGCCAGCCCGAGTTCGGCGACGGCATCGGCGAGGCGGTCGCCGAAGGAATCGACCATCGCGTCGGGATCGGGACCATCATCGCGGCGCGGCGCCGCGGAGCGCGCGACGATCTCGACCAGCGCATCGAGGCGGGGATTGGTCGGGTGCCCGGCTGCGGGCGGGCGCGTCTCGTTCGGACGTGGGCCGGCATGCATGGCCCCGGCCAACCGCGGCGGGCGGGAAGGCGCCCCGTCGCGCGGAATTGCGTTGGAAAAGCGGGCGGGCGCGACTGCAGAGATCATCGCCGAGATTGTCGACGCTCCGGCATGGCCTGGTGCGCGACGAGAATCGGCCGGCACGTCCGGGATGCGGGGCATGGCGGCGGCCACTGGAATGGATTCGGGCGCGGGCAGGGCGTCGCCGGGGTTCGACCGCGATGCTTGCTGACGAACCGGTGCGCCACCTGACGCGCGCGCCGCAGGCGAGGCACCAGCGAATTCCGGGGCGGTTCCCGAGAGGGATCCGGGCTTCGGCACCCGTGCGTACCGATCAGCCGGACGCGGCGCGTCCTGGTCGCCCTGACCGGGCTCGGCGTGCTCTTCGGAGGTGGCTCCTCTGCTGGCAGAGGGGTCTCCCGGACCCTCCCCACCACCGACCCGGAACCGAAAACGCGGCGCCGCTCGCGCGCTCCGCACGCAGTCTTCTGGCAGAACAGGTCCTTCGTCGGCGGCCGATGGCGATGCGTCGGCTTGCCGTACGGGCGCGCCTTCCGAAGCCGGTGACGCCGCCGGCGATGGCGGCACTCCCGTCGTCACGAAAGGGGGCACGGACCGGGGCGCCGGGTCCTGCGCCCACGGTGCGCCAGATTCTGCCGGAGCAGCCGTTTCCGTGCGGTCGGATGCCGGCGGCGCATCGGCAACGGTACGCGTGCGCACCGCGAGTGGCGATACCGGCTCCGCGCTTTCCGTGTGCATGTCGGACGGCTGTATCGACATCTCCACCTCGGTTGCGGCCGGCACCGCGAGCAAGGCCGCCGCTTCGGGCGGATCGGGCTCGATCTGGATGCGCGTCACGCCGCTCGGCGCGTAAGCGACGTCGGCACCGGCTGGAATCTCCTCGCGATCCCCGTGGGTGTCGCGCGCGTGCCAGAGCGTCTCGACCTCGGGTACCGCAAGTTCGCCCAGTGCGGCGGGACCGATCCCGAGCGCGGCGCAGAGGTCCAGCGTCACTTCGCCGAGCAACCGGATATCGAGCGGAAGCGGAGTCGCGCCGTGCAACCAGAAGACCAGCGCGCTCAGTGCTTCGCGGCGCTCGGGGTCGTCCGGCGCCGCGCCGCTGCTGATCGCGACGAACTGCGCCTCGAGAAATTCCGGCGCGGCATCGGCGAAGCGCGCCAGCAGGCATTTCTCGCGCCACCGCAACAGCCGGATTGGGTGCGGCGCGCCCGCGGGATCGAGCACCGCGGTCCCGGCGCCACAGTCGGCGGCGAAGGCGATCGCCATGGCGCCATGCCGCACCAGCATGGCGCGCGTATCGACCCGCGCCGTCACCGACTATTCCTCGCGCACGCGTGTGGCGCTGAACCCGTAGGTGGTCTGCCCGTGCGCGCCGACGTTCATGTCGAACGCCTTGGTTTCGGCAAAGCAATCGTCGAAGGTCACGCTGCGCGCGTCCTGACCATGTTTCAGGGTCGCGCTGATCGAGAATTTCTCGCCGCTCTGCAGCAGCGCGTCGAGCGTCGCATTGACCGAGGCCACGCTCAGCGAACCCGTGACGAGTTGCACCCCGTAATAAGCGGTGATGCGCTCGGTGGTGCCGACTGCACCGACATTCTGGCGATACCGCTCCACTCCGTACTGGATCGCCTGGAGACCGGCGATGGTCTCCTCATTGACTTTCACTTCGGAAGCGAATGCCGTGTAGACCTGTGCCATTCCCCTGCTCCCGGGTCGATCTAGTTTGATGAAAAGGAAAGATTACGCGGTGCGGAACCGTCAGTTCTGCACCAGGATCGTCGCATAGATGTAGTCGATCGCGCGCACCGGCCGGATCGCGATGTCGATCCTGACGATGCCGTTGGCGAAGTCCGCCTGGGTCGAATAGACCTCGACGCTGAAGGGCGGGTCCTTGCCGTCGGTGCTCGGCACGAGCGCGCCGTCGCGCGTCATCTGCATGAACATCGCAATGATCTGCTGACGCAGCGCGTTACGATTGCCCTCGTTGTTGAGCAGGCCGATATACACGTCGGCGATCGCCTTGACGTCGCGCACAGCCTTGTTCGCAGTGCGCTGGACATTGATCTGGCGGCCGCTGGTCAGGATGCCCTTCATCACGATCGTACCGAGCTTGCGCTTCTGGTTGACCACCAGCACGTTGCCCGAGACCAGTTGATTGAGCTCTGAATCCGAATAGGCCCCCGGGAGCACGCCGAGCGCGGGCACGTTCTTGAAGGTCGGCGACTGGAAATAGTCCTGCAGGCTGAGCAGTCCCGCCACCGCGGCTTCGGATCCGGGCGGCGTCGTAAGGACGAAGGCGTCGCTGCGGACATCGTCGGCATGATCGAGGATGTTGTTGACGCGGGCGGTGCGGCTGGCGTTTTCCGCTGCGGTGACCGAGCCGAGCCCGATGCGGTTGCGGGCCGGATCGGCCATCTTGATGCAGTGCGCCGCTACCGCCTGATGCACTGCGCGAACGCCGGCATCGGTCAATTGGTTGGCGACCGAGGCGATGACCAGATCGACTTCCTCGGCGCCTTCGAGCCGATCGAGCGCATCCTGATAGTCGTCCACCGAGGGCGATACGCCGCCGGTGAAAGCCTGGGGCCGCAGAATCTCGCCCGGTAGAGCGAGGCTGCCCGAACGGACAAACCGGTCGTGCGCCCGGAGCAGCGCCGAACCTCTGAGCACGGCGGGAAGATAGTTGGTATCGTCCGGATCCATGGTGAGATCGGCGAAGGTCTCGACGAGCGCATCGTCCTGGAAGACCTGAAGCGCGACCACCGGCGTGGTGCCGTCCACGCTCGACAGGCCTTGCGTGATCTCGACCGCGACCGTCCCGCTCGCGCCCGGCGCCTGCTCCAGATCGAGCAAGGGCGCAGTGCCGCCGCTGATCGACAGCGCGGGCCCCTTCGCCCGCCCGCCGGTGAGCGCGACACCTTGGGTGGCGGCGGGCAGCGTGTTGGTCAGCTTGGTGAACTCAACGGTCGGATCGACGATCGCCGCGATCGCGGCGTTGTCGGCAAGATCCGGATAGGCCGCGGTGTCGGCGCCTTCGGTGACGACTTCGATGGTGACCGTGCCCGGCAGGGTGCCGGCGAGGACGCGCACCGCGGTCAGATTTCCCGCGGGTCCCGCCTTCTTCGCCTTGAGGCCGATCACGTCGGTGTTTCCGACCTTGAGCGCACCCGTTGCCGCCTTGGCGACGTCGTTCACCAATGGCGTCTTCGGCGTCGCGCCGGGCAGGTCGAGTCCGAATGCCGGATCATAGGCGACCACCAGTCGCGACTGGATGTTGATCTGGTCGAACAGGTAGCTCGGACTGCTTTCGTCCATCACCAGATTGTTCAGCGTCTCGACGACATCGCCGTTCAGCAATATCTGAAGGTTGACATATTTGAGGCCGCCGCCGCCAAGTGTCTTGATCTGCGCAACCTTGGCCGAAAGCCCGAGCCCCCAGGCGCCCGGGGCGCGGGCCTGGAGTGTCGCCACCGCCTCGTTTTCGTCGTCCTTCAGCACCAGCGAGGCTTTCGCTCCCTTTCCGGGAGCCACGCGCGCCACGACGATTTCCATGACGCCGTTCACGAAGGCGGTGCGCGCCTCCGGCATCGAGAAACGGCTGGCCGGGCCGAACAGGCTGAGGAACTCACCGAACGAGCCGACGCGCGTCGGGTTGGTGGGGCCATGATCGGTGACGCCTACCAGACCCAATATCCCTGTCGCGCCAGGCAAGACAGGCGCGGGCTCGAATTCGGTCTTGACCTGCACACCAGGGACTATCAGGGCGGATGCCATCTGAAAACCTTTCGTTCAGGTTGTTCCACAATAAGATACGCCCCGAGTTTCATTCAAATGGATGAATCACGGGAGCATAAGATTTACTATAAATACGAACGCACTACTCGCGAGATCCACTGTCATGGATCGTCACATCACGACTCAACACCGTGAGTCGCTATTCTTTTCACATAAAGACAGGTCGGATGCAAGCGGGTCTGCCAATGCAGTCTAATCGATGATTTATTCATCGATATTGTTCAGTATTCACCGTAGATTAGATCAAGCCAACTCAGCGGATATTTCTGCATTTCAAGCGGGCAAAGAAAAATGTCGCATCACGCGGCTCTGGAGCAGCGAACATGGGAGGAGCAGAAGCTGCGCTGCCGCGGAGGGGCTATCGGCAAAGAGGGCCGGCGCTCCGATCGATAAGACTTCTGCCGCGCCTTTTCCCAGACCCGCCCCCTTGCGAAACTTGACCGCGCCGCTGCCCGGGTCGGGATCGAAGATGTGATCGTCCGGATCGATGACGAGCCGCCAGATATACTTCACGCAATGTTCAACACGCTCGGCAAGCGACGCGAAGACGAGCGCCGCAAATCCGCTCCTGGTCATGCCAGTATGATTTCCGAGACCGATCGCTTTCCGCCCCTGCGCGAGAGATGGACGAAGAAACATCGACCGGTGCTGCGCACATAGTCCTCGCAACTGCCTTGGTAGCCCTGATTCAGCAAGCGGATCCACTGTGAACGCAACTCGGCAGATGCATGTTCGCAAGCTGAAGCAGTTACGCTACGTAGTCATCTTTGCGACAGGCTCGCCAACAATTCCTCGCCGGGGCTCAGTTCGTCTAAAGGACTGCCACTGCCAGATGCGCACGCTCAGGCGGCGCAAGCCCCCAAATAAAAACAGAAGCGGAGTTGCGAAAGCTACTTCCCCCGGCGGCGACCTGTCCGTGCCGTCATTGGATCTGGCTTGCGGGGGCGTTCCCAGCCGGGCGGAGGCGTGACGCGTTGCTGGCTGGTGCCTAATCCCATTGCCCCGGGTTGCTGGCGTTGGAGGCCAGACGTGTCAGCGTTAGCCGCGTCATCCGATGTGGCTCCGCCGCGCATCAGGTTGATCCGGTCTCGAAGCGCACGCGCCTCTTCGAAGTTCATGGCGTCTGCGGCGGCCGCCATGCGCTTCTGAAGTGCAGTGAGGGTCTCGGTCATAAAGGCGGAACGTCGCGAAGCGGGCAAGGCTCCGCTTCGCCGATCCTCCAGGACCCCGGTGCGGTGCGCCCCGACGATCGCCGCATCGAGTATATTCTCTCGTGTCGGCGCCTGCGCCGCTCGGGCAGCCGCTAACCGGTTGACCAGCTTTCGCAGCGAGCCCACCCGACCCATTTACGCAGTCGATCATGCTGCTCGCTCGACAGCGGGTCGCGGGCGACCCCAACTGATTGTCCTTGATGCGACTTCCCCGCTTTTTCCCCGGCGCCTCCTATGATCTCGCGATCGACCTCGGCACCGTAAACACCGTTGTCTACCTGCGAGATAAGGGGATTGTTCTAAACGAGCCCTCGGTCGTGGCGATGGAGACGGTCAAGGGCATCTCCCGCGTGCGTGCGATCGGCGCAGAGGCGAAGCTCATGCTGGGCAAAACTCCGGACAATGTCCGCACGGTCCGCCCGATGCGTGACGGTGTGATCGCGGATATCGAAGTGGCCGAGCAGATGATCAAATATTTCATCGATAAGGCGCGCGGCGGCTCAAGCAAGCTTGGCCGGGGGGCCGAGATAGCCATCAGCATCCCCAGCAGCGCTACCCAGGTCGAGCGCCGGGCGATTCAGCAGGCAGCCACGAATGCGGGGGCTCGCAAGGTGTATCTAATCGAAGAATCGATGGCCGCGGCAATCGGCGCCGGCCTGCCCGTAACCGAGCCGCTCGGCGCCATGGTCGTGGACATTGGCGGAGGTACAACGGAAGTCGCAATCCTTTCCCTGCGCGGACTGGCGTATAGTGCGTCTGTTCGTGTCGGGGGAGACCGGATGGACGAAGCGATCGCCTCGGGTATCCGGCGCAAGCACAACCTCATGGTGGGCGAAGCTACGGCTGAACGGATAAAAGTCGAAATAGGCACCGCGCAGGCGCCGGCGGATGGCGTCGGGCTGGTGACGAAAGTCAGGGGACGCGATCTGGTGAAGGGAATGCCCGCAGAGGTTGAGGTCAGCCAGGGCGAAATTGCCCAGTCGCTTTCCGACCTTACCGCGCAGATCGTTGAAGCCACGCTTTCAGCGCTCGAGAAAGCCGAGCCCGAGCTCGCGTCGGACATCTATGATCAAGGAATCGTGATGACCGGCGGCGGCAGCTTGCTCACTCATCTCGATGATGTGCTCTCAAGGGCAACGGGCCTGCCCGTCATCGTGGCAGAGAATGCTCTGATGTGCGTTGCAACCGGGGCAGGGCGCGCCTTGGAGGACAGCGTGTATCGGGGGGTTATGACCAGCGCCTGATTCGAGGCGCTGCGCAGCGCCTGAATGTGGGTCACCGACCTTCCTGGGCCGGATGGCCAGGATAGGATCGTCCGGCAGCGTCTCGATTCACAGACGACAGAGCGAAAATCGAAGGGGGCACCCGGCTCGCACGTCGAACAGCGCCCGATCAGAACCGGAGCCGCGCGAGTTCGGCTTGCGCTTTCCGGTACGAAGTGCAGCATGGGTGGCGCAGGAGGATTCCCATGGCCGTCTGTCGAGAGAGCGAACGCGCCGAACGGACGCGCCCGTCCTTGCTGTCTCAGGCGGCAAAGCGCGCGTCCTCGCCAGCCGAGCGGGTCAGCGCGCTCCCGGCGGCAGCGCCCGTTTCGCAAATGGTGGCACAGATCCATGGGCGCGCGACCGCGGGATCACGGTCGCGCCGAACCAGCCTGCCCTCTGAACTGAAGAACCGGATCGAAGCGCTTTCGGGTATCGGGATGAACGACGTCCGCGTTCACTGGAACTCATCGGAGCCCGCCGAGCTCGACGCGCACGCCTTCGCCCGGGGCAGCGAAATCCATCTTGCGCCCGGCCAGGACCGCCACTTGCTTCATGAAGCCTGGCACGTCGTCCAGCAGAAGCAGGGGCGCGTCCCGCCAACGAGGGAAGTGAGCGCCGGCGTACCGGTCAACGACGACGCGGACCTGGAGCACGAGGCCGATCGAATGAGCGCGAGGGCGACGGGTGCCGCGCCAGGCCAGCTTGCCCCGGCAGCGCCGTCGTCGGTTGTCGGACGCTCGGCCGCCGCCAGGCGCCCGGTGGTCCAGCGCTGGCTGCGCCAGGACCTGCTGACCGGCCAGACCGCCGATAATCGCAGGAAAGCGCTCGCCCAGCAGGCCAACGCGTATAACGCCGATCGCAGGGGCAAGACCCTGACCATGCGGATCAACCAGATCGAGGCGCTGCACGCGGCGATCTTGACGTGGCTCGATCAATACCACTCGCCCGACCAAGAAATCAGTTCGACCGCGCGATGGGTGAAGGCGTTGAACAACGAGGTCCAGACCGAGCATCAACTGCTGATCAAGCTGTCCGTCGCGGCAGGCGGCGATCCTCCGGTCGCTAACTTCGCTTCGCTCTTGCCAGGGGTACAACGAAAGGTCCGGCGGACTTGGCAGCAACTGGTGGCGGGGGCCGGGAACGTCCGGATTGCCGTCGATCCCCAAGACGCACTCGCCCCGAATGCCGGCGCCCCCGACCAGATCACGTTCCGGGATGAGACGCTGGCTCAATTCGCACGCCTGCTTTCGACCGAAGCTGGACGGACCATCGTCGCAAAGGTCAATGCCGGCACCGGGGGCCAAAAGCTGGTGACGATTGTTCCCGGGTCGGCCGCCGCCGGCGACGAATTCGCCGCCGGACCCGTCGCGCAAGACAATAGCGACCAGATGACTGAGCTTCCCGCGCTTCCCCAGTTCACCGGCCAACCGAACGCGAAGCACCTTCGGGCCGCCTATCGCAATTCGTTCGTACCGCTGGACCTCGGCGCGATTGCGGATCCCAAGGCCAAGGCGAAGGCCATCTATGCGGCCCGCGAAGCAAACCCGAACGCGCCGGGACTGGTGATGGGCGGCAAGTATTTCCTCTTCGGCGCGGGAACAGGCGCGAACGTCACCATCACGCGAGACATCCGGGATTCCTCGGAGCATCACAGCGCACGCTTCGTCGACAGCAACCGCGATGAAATCCCGACGCCCAACTTCATCACCTTGGGACACGAGCTCGGCCACGCCGCGCACATGATCCGCGGCGTGGCGCTGGGGAACCAGGGCGTGAGCGATTATTTGCTGCCGAAGATGGGAGAAGGCGCGCAAGCGGTCGCCAATTGGTCGCACATGGAGGAATATGGCAATATCCACGCGGCCGAAAACTCCCTCCGGGCGGCTTATGGCCTGCGACCGCGCTTCGGACATATCAACCAAGCCACGGTGCAGAAATCCCGGTTGCTTCCGATCGTCAACGAGCTCTACACGCTGAAGGCGCTTCGTCCGGGCGACCCTCCCGGCCCCGTCTCGGTCCAGACCGCTGCCGCGAACACCGCGCTCGGCGGACTGCAGATCGGCCAGGCACGGACGGCGATCGCGGCGGCGGTAACGAGCTTTTCCAGCAACCTCGCGAGCTGGTTTCCGGCATTCACGGTTAACGAAAATGCGGCGATCGTTGCGGCGCTGCAGCCGGTGCCCGCGCATGTCGCTTCGGCCGACGGCAACAGCCTCGCAGCGGCGCTTGCGTCACTTCAGCAAGCCGTCGTTTTGGTGACCAATGCCAAGCTTGCGCACCCCGCTCCGGTGCCACCGGTCGCTGCTCCGTCGATGTTCGGAAGACTGCGGGCGTTTTTGGGCTTCTAAGCGAAGCGCGAGAGTTGTGCTCTGTCGATCGACAAGCCGCGAGCCGGGCGGTTGAGCGAATCTGCGGTGGTACCACCGTGGCCCCACACAAAAATCGAGACCGAAGCTGCACCGATTGACGAAAAGCCGTCGATCCCGAGAGGTCTAGAGCGTTTTCGGGTTAGGTAGCGGCGTAGCCTGAGTTGCAGAGATAGTTGGCGCATTCGGCTGCCGGCGAAGCGTGGGGAAGCGCAATTCGGCAGCGCCGACACCAATGCGGAGGCGCTCCGCCAGCTCGAAAGCACCGCGGAGACGCCCCCACCGAACGAATAGAAGATCCGAGCGGCGACCCCACGACATGTCCGCTTACGGGCGCGGGCGGTAAGACTGACCTCTTTTAGGCTATTCCGTTGAAAAAGTCGGCTGCGCGACCGTTTGGGCGGCGCTCCGCGACGGATGCGAGCGCGTACCTTTGTCGATCAGACTCGCACAGGTCTGGCCATAGGGATGATCTTTGCCATTTTCCGGAGGTTCTGGGCTGTGGCAGCCTGGCTTATCTGTCCGCCCGAATCTCCGTGATGGTCTTGCCGGTCCACCGCCGGATCGCGCGGCGCAGGTTCGCGCTGTCGCTGAAGCCAGCCTTCCAGGCGACATCGTCCACGCTCATGCGCGTCGACTGCAGATATTCGATGGCCAGCCTGCGTCTGACATCGTCGACGATCGCCCCGTAGCTCGAGTCTTCGGCGGCAAGGCGGCGTCGAAGCGTTCGTTCCTGCAAGCCGAGCTGCGCCGCAATCGCGGTCATCGAGGGAAACTGGCTGGGGGCATTCAGCAACAATTGATACACCTCGCCCGAAAGCCCGGAGGATATCCGCGACTGCCCGATCAGCCGTTCGCAGGTCTCCTCCAGCATGGTTCTGGTCAGCCGGTTTCCCAGCTCGGGCGTCTGATCGAGGATGCCTATCGGATAATGAAGCTCGTTCGCTTCCTGTTCGTAGAAGCAGGGGCAGGAAAGTTGCCGTGCATCTTCGGCCACATGCACATCTTCCGGCAGTGCGAAGAGCGCCCGGACGGGCAGGTTGTCGACGCCCGCAGTGTCGCGGATATGCGTGAAGGTCATCTTCATCTGCTGCCGGACGAGAAAGGTCCGAACGTCGCTGCTCATCACGTTGCGGTAGATTTCGCGGAACCGCCAAATCGCGAAATTGCCCTCGGCGCGCCATTCCAGCCGAACGGTGGGGGTGGCGAGCGGCTGGTAGCGCACGGCGAAGTCGAAGAAGTCGCGCATCGTAGGCGAGCACATGAGCGCATAGCCGTACATGCCATAAGCGGACAGATGAAGGCGCGAGCCGATCGCAAAGGCGTCGGCGACCTCCGCGCCTGCCTTCACGATATTCTCGCAGGCGATCAAATACTGGCCGATCGACGTCAGCGTGTGAGGGTCGCGCACTTCGCGCAGCGTCAGCCCGGTCCGGTCCAGCACCGTATCCGGCGTCATCCCGCGGCCCGCAACCGCGTCGATCACCGTCGCGATCTTAAACGGTGCGAAGATGCGCTGGTTGAGTGAGGGAAAACCGGGCCGCCCGCTCCGCGCCGTTGAACCGTCTTCATCATCAACCGGCATAGCTGTCCCGTTCCGATACCCTGCGCCGGCGTGTCCGCTAAAGACACAGCGATGTCCGCCAATGCACTTACCCGCAGGTCTGTCAGACCATAATGAAGGGTGCAAGCCGACAAAGTTCGGCAGCGGCACCGTCCGCAATCAAGAAAGAACATGGGGAGAGGAAGATCGTGTCGATTCGAGCCGTCCACGCGCGACCGCGTGCTCGCCTGCTGTGCCGGTCCGCACTCGCCGCGGCAATGCTTAGCTTTCCGGCGCTCGCGCACGCCCAGAACGTAGACGCCGGCGAACAGACTGAAGAAAGCAGCACCGGCTCCGAAGACGAGATCGTGGTGACCGGGACCAGCATCCGCGGCGTTCCGCCGACGGGGTCGGGTCTGATCAGCGTGTCGCGCGAAGATGCCAGGATCATCGGCGCCGCAAGCACCGCCGAACTGCTCGCAACCGTGCCGCAGCTCAACAGCTTCAACACCGCCCCGCGCGTGAGCAATGGCGGTCTCGGGTCCTTCGCGCCCGGCCTGCGCGGCCTGCCCAGCGCGGCCACCCTGCCGCTGATGAACGGGCATCGCCTCATTTCCGGCAGCACCCAGCAGACCAACCCCGATTATCCGTTCATCCCCGAACTGGCCATCGAACGAGTCGAGATCGTCGCGGACGGTGCATCGGCCATCTACGGTTCGGACGCGGTGGCGGGCGTGGTCAACTTCATCACCCGCAAGCATGTGTCCGGGCTC
>JASLBO010000552.1 GCA_030146605.1 Sphingomonas sp.
CAAGGGCATCGAGCTGGTGCCGGTGACGCATCCCAACGATCTGGTCGCGGGGGAGACCGCGACGTTCCAGTTCAATCTCGACGGCAAGCCGATGAGCAATCAGGCAGTGACAGTGATCCCGGGCGGCATCCGTTATCGCGACAAGCTCAACCAGATGGATCTGAAGACCGACGCCGCGGGCAAGGTCCAGATCAAATGGGCCGAGCCCGGCATGTATTGGCTCAACGTCACCACCGGCGCCCGGCCGGAGGGAATGGGGCAGGGCGCGCCCGCAGCGCCTGCCGGTCCGGCGCCGCGGCGCGCCAATTACGTCACCACGCTCGAGGTGCTCGCCCCCTGAGGATCGCGATCCCCGCGGCGCTTTCGGCGGCGGCATTCCATCGCCGCATGCGCGGAGCTGCGGTGATCTCGCTCGGCGGCACCACGATGGGAACGAACTGGTCGGTCCGGATTGCCGGGTCGCCACAGGGGCAGACGGCGGCGATCGAGACGGCAGTCTGCGGCGTGCTCGACCGGATCATCGCGCAGATGAGCCAGTGGGAGGGGGAATCGGATCTCAGCCGGTTCAACCGCGCGGCACCGGGCAGCTGGCATGCGCTGCCGCCCGAATTCGCGCATGTTCTTGGCGCTGCGCTCGACATTGCCGCCCGGAGCAATGGCGCGTTCGATCCGGCGCTTGGCGAATTGACGGACCGGTGGGGCTTCGGCCCGTCAGGCCCGCGGGCGTCCGTTCCACCGGTCACAGCGCCCGGCATTCGCAGGATCGAGTTCGAGCCGCTGCTGTTGCGGGCGCGGCGCACCGCGGGAGCGGCGCTCGATTTTTCGGGGATCGCCAAGGGCTATGCGGTCGACGCCGTGGCGGAATGCCTGCTCGGGTTCGGGCTGGAGGATTTCCTCGTCGAGATCGGCGGCGAGCTACGCGGAAGCGGCATCAAGCCCGACGGGCAGCCGTGGTGGGTCGATCTGGAACAGGCGCCGGGGGTTGCGGTGGCGCCGATCCGGGTGGCGCTGCACGGGCTCTCGATCGCGACCTCGGGCGACTATCGCCGCCATTTCGAGGTGGACGGGCGCCGCTATGCGCATACGCTCGAGCCGCGGACGGGTGCGCCGCTGGACAATGATGTCGCCTCCGTCACCGTGCTGCATCCGCAATGCATGCTCGCCGATGCCTGGGCGACTGCGCTGACCGTGCTGGGCCCCGATACGGGGCTGACCGTGGCGGAGCGCGAGGGACTGGCGATGCAGATGGTGGTGCGCGGTGGCGGCGAGTATCTGTCTCCGCAGTTGCAGGCCATGCTCTCCTAGATCGACGACGTCACGCGTCCGCCCAGGTCCGCAGCAGATTGTGATATACCCCGGTGAGCTCGATCACCGAGCGATCCGCGCCGCCGAGCTGGCCGGTCAGCCGCTGCACCGCGCGGTCGAGATCGAACAGGATGCGCCGGGCATTGTCGTCGCGGATCATCGATTGCAGCCAGAAGAACGACGCCACCCGCACGCCCCGGGTGACGGGGGTGACGTGGTGCAGGCTGGAGGAGGGATACAGCACCGCATGGCCCGCCGGCAGCTTGGCCCGCTGCTCTCCGAAATGGTCCTCCACGACCAGTTCGCCGCCGTCATAGGCGTCGGGGTCTTCGAGAAACACGGTCATCGACAAGTCGCTGCGGATGCGGAACTCGGTGCCGCGCTGGATGCGGATCGCACTGTCGACATGCGTGCCGAAGGTCTGGCCCACCCCATAACGGTTGAACAAGGGCGGGAAGACCTTGAGCGGCAGCGCCGCGGCGAAGAACAAGGGCGAGCGGCCGAGCGCGTCGAGGACGATCGCGCCGGCTTGCGTCGCCGCCCCGCTGCCCTCGGGTAATTGCTGGTTGTTCTTGGCGAGGGCCGATTGATGCCCCGAAGTGACGTTGCCGTCGATCCACTCGGCCGCATCGATGATGCCGCGCAGCCGCGCCAGTTGGCCGGGCGGGAGCAAATCGGGGATCGCGATCATCATGGCAGCGCGCTTTCGAGTTCGGGCCAGGGCGATGCGCGGAGCCACAGCCGCACCTTTTCGACGAACGCCGCGGTGCCGGTCGCGCTGCATCGCGCCAGCCAGCCTCGCGCCGCCTCGAATTCGCCGCGCCCGGCGAGCATCCGGGCGTGATTGAACTGGCCGCGGAAATCGCCGCCTGCGGCCGCCCGCGCATAGCATTCGGCGGCCTTGGCCATGTCGCGCGGCACTACCCAACCATCCTCGTGGAAGCTGCCGATGTAATTGACTGCCTTTGCGTTGCCGATCGCGGCGGCCTTCTCGAACCAGGTCAGCGCCGCCGCTCTGTTCTCGGGGACGCCGTCGCCGAGCGCGAGTGCGGTGGCATGATTGTACATGCCCCAATCGAGCCCGCGTTCGGCGGCGATCCGGAAGCATTCGGCGGCCCGCACCTTGTTCACCGGAATGCCCCAGCCGAGATCGTAGCAGCGGCCGACCATGTTGAGCGCCATCAGATGGCCCTGCGCCGCCGCCTTGTTGAACGAGGCGAAGCCCCCACGCAGATCGCCCTGGTCGAGCAGCATCTGGCCATAGACGGCCTGTGCCTCGGCCACTCCCGCCTCGGCACCGGCGCGAATTAACGCCGCCCGCTCCTCCGGCGAACCGGAGAGGCGGGCGACGATCTCCTGGGGGGAGATTTGGTCGAGCGTTTCGCTCAAGGCGTCAGAACTTGAAGCCGATCGTCGCGAAGGCCGAGCGGCCGGGCGCGATCGCGGCGTAATGCGAGGTGTAGGCCTGGGTGAAATAGGTTTCGTCGGTGAGGTTGTTCACGTTGACGCTCAGATCCAGCTGGTCGCTGATCTTATAGCCCAGCCGTGCATCGAAGCGCCAATATTCGGGGATCGTGCGGATGATCACCTTGGTCGCCGGATTGACCGTGACGACCCCCGCTGCGTTCTGCGTCGCGCTGCGATTGTCCTGATATCCGCCGAACACGCGGCTGGTGTAGAAGGCGCCGCCGCCAATGCTGAGCCGGCTGGTCGGCTTGAGATTGGCCCAGAGCGTGAAGCTGTCCCTCGCCGTCTGGGTCGCCTGACGCCCGGTGTTGACCGAAGGTACCAGCACCGCCCGTGCGGGCTGGAGAGTGGCGCCACCGACGACTATGGCCGGAGCGGTGAGGGCCGTGAAGCCGCCGTCGACGATTTTGGGATCGAGATGGGTATAGCCGCCGAACACCGTCAGCCAGCTGGCGACATTGCCGTTGAAGTTGAACTCGACGCCCCGGATGCGGCGCTTGCCGATGAACTCGATATTGTTGTCCGGACCGGTGACGCGGGCATTGTCGGTCTCGGTCTGGAAGGCGGCAAGAGTGAGCGACAACTGCTCGTCGAACAAGGCCGCCTTGGCGCCGACCTCCCAGGATTTGGTCTTCTCGACCTTGAGGCTGTCGAGCAGCGCCAGTGCCACGCTGGTGTTGGCGGTGCCGAGGCCGTTGCCTTCCTGACCCTCGCCGAGCAGGCTGTTGGGCGGCGTCGCCGCGGTCGCATAGCTGGCATAGAGGCTGGTGTTGGGCGTCGGCTTGAATACCAGACCCGCCTGCCAATTGAACAGATCGTCGGTACGCTCGAGCGAGAAGGTGCTGGTCGCGGTCGCCGCCTGGCCTGGCGTCACCTTCGATTGGAAGTGATCGTAGCGTACCCCGAGGTTGAGCAGCAGCGACGGAAGCAGCGTTATCGAGTCGAAGCCGTAAACCGAGGCGGTGCTCGCCTGGTTCTGCGTCTCGGTGATCGGCGCGCCCTTGACGATCGGGGTGACGGCGCTCGACGTGTCGCTGGCGTAGTTCACCCACCGGTCGTCCGGGTTGGGATTGAACAGGCTGGTGCAATAGAAGCGGGCGATCGTGTCGGCATTGCAGCGCGGGCTGACCGTGGCGCCCGCCGCCGAGACGAAGGCGCCGCGGCGCGCCTTTTCCCAGCTCAGCTCGGCGCCGATCGCGAAACTGTGCTTCACCGAACCGGTGTCGATGGTGCCGTAGAGGTCGGTCTGGTTGGTCAGCGCCTCGGTATAGCCGTAGCGCGTGTTGCCGCGCCGCCAGACATAGCCGCCGGTCAGCACGTCGCCGCGCGTGCCCGCTGCACCGGTGGTCGGGTTGGTCGGCGCGGTGCCGAAGACATTGCCCTGGCTGTCGTCGGGCAGCAGGAAGATATAGGCTTGGTCGTTGCGGCTGTAGCGCGCGCTGTTGCGCAGCGTCACGTCACCAAAGTCGTGCTCGACGCGCAAGGTCGCCTGATGCGTGGTGGCATCGCGGAAATCGCGCGCCTTGAGGCCGTAATAGGTGCTGCGCTCGACATGGCCGGTCACCCCGCCGATCGTGGTGATGTCCCCGATCGCGGGCTGCGAATAGATCTCGCCGGTGCCGGGCGCGTTGGCGAGCGTGTAGAGGAACGGGATGCCGCTGTCGGGCAGTTCGTGGCTCTCGAGATAGTAATAAGCGATGGTCAATCGGGTGTCGGTGCCGAGGCCCAGTGTCAGCGAAGGCGCGAAGCCCCAACGGCGCGAATAGATCGCGTCGCGGCCGGCCACGTCCTGATCGTGCCACATCGTCGCTACGCGCACGCCGATGATGTCGGTGAGCTGCTGGTTCACGTCGAGCGTAGCGCGCTTATAGTCGGCGGTGCCCAGGCTGGCCGATCCCTTGGCGAAGCTGCCGGCGACCGGAAGCTTGGTGACCACGTTGATCGAGCCGCCGGCGCTGCCGCGCCCGCCCAGGGTTGAGTCCGAGCCGCGGACGATCTGGACCTGCTCGGTGGCGAAGACCTCGCGGGTCTGCGCGGCGATATCGCGGACGCCGTCGACGAAGCTGCTGCCCTGGCTGTCGAAGCCGCGGATGAAGGGGCGGTCGCCGATCGGGTTGCCGCCTTCGGCGGCGCCGAAGGTGATGCCGGGAACGGTGCGCAGCGCCTCGGCGAGGCTGGCCGAGCCGGTCTGCTCGATTACTTCCGCGGGGAGCACCACCACGGAGCGCGGGGTGTTGACG
>JASLBO010000555.1 GCA_030146605.1 Sphingomonas sp.
TCACGCGGGAGCAGGTGCTGGAGAAGATCCGCACCTCCGTAGCGCTCGCGCGAGAGTTCGTCGATGACGTCGAATTTTCGGCTGAAGATGCGATCCGGACCGAGCGGGACTATCTCGCCGAAGCTCTCTCGATTGCCGCTGCTGCGGGCGCAAGCACGCTTAATGTGCCGGATACTGTCGGTTACACCACGCCCGACGAGATCTACGATCTCTTCAAGTATATCGGGACCGCGGTGGATCGCAGCGAACATTTGATATTCTCTGCACCTTGTCACGACGGTCTCGGCATGGCGGTCGCAAATTCACTCGCCGCCGTTCGCGCCGGTGCCCGGCAGGTCGAATGCGCAGTCCACGGCATCGGCGAACGTGCTGGCAATGCCTCCCTCGAAAGCCTGGTCATGGCGCTGCGCACCCGGCAGGATCATTATGGCGTCGACACCAACATCGACACGACCAAGATCATGGCCGCGAGCCGGACGCTGGCACAGGCAACCAACCATCCGCCCGCGCGAAACAAGCCGATCGTCGGCGCCAATGCCTTCGCGCACGAGGCCGGCATCCACCAGCATGGGATCCTGCAGAACCGATCGACCTATGAGATCATGAAGCCGGAAGACATCGGCCTCTCGACCGACGGCATCGTCATGGGGAAGCATAGCGGCCGCCACGCGCTGGCATCGCGTGCCAAGGCGCTTGGCTTCCCGCTCGAAGGCGAAAAGCTCGACCGCGCCTTTGCCGAGTTCAAGAAGGTCGCGGACGAGATCGGCGTCGTCGACACCGCGCGGCTGGTCGCCTTGCTCGAAGCGATGGAAAACCGCCGCTCGCAGCGCCTTTGGTCGCTCGGCAAGGTGGACATCCGCGCGCCTGTGAACCCGAACGCTTACCCCGTCGCGCGTGTGGAGCTGGAGCATGGCGAACGCGGCCGAATCACGGACCTCGCTTCGGCACCCGGCGCCCTCGATGCCGCCTTCCAGGCCGTCAGCCAGATCATGGGGATCCCGGCGCGCGTCGACATGCTCGACATGCAATATGTCGCCGCGGACCCAAGCGACGAAAGCGACAACGAACAGGGCGCCGCGGTGCTCGTCGAGATGGCGATCGAGGTCGATGGCGAGCTTTACACCGGCCGTGCTCGGGCGCGGGACATCCTGCCCTGCTGCGTTTCCGCCTACATCGACGCCGCCAGTAATGCCGAAGCTGTCCGTCGCATGCGCGCCTCGGCTCCGGCGCAGGCGGCGTAACGCGTGGCCAAGATCGTCATCCTGGCCGGCGACGGCATCGGCCCCGAAGTAGCACGCGAGGCGGAAGCCTGCCTGCGCCTCATCTCCGGCGCACGCGGCCTCGGGTTTACCTTCGAAGATCATCTGTTCGGTGGCGCGGCCATTGACGCGACCGGCGATCCCTTTCCGGAAGCGACGCAGCGTGCGTGCGAGAACAGCGACGCAGTCCTCCTCGGCGCCGTCGGCGGTCCAAAGTGGGACGGCGGCAATGTTCGCCCTGAATCGGGCCTGCTGCGGATGCGCGGTACGCTCGGCCTGTTCGCCAACCTGCGGCCTGCTCGCACCTATGCCGGGATGGAAAGCTTCAGCCCACTTCGTGCCGACATCGTCCGCGGCGCCGACATGCTGGTGGTGCGCGAACTGACTGGGGGCCTCTACTTCGGCGAGAAGGTCGAAGGTACGGAGCATGCCTCCGACCTCTGCACCTATTCGCGCGGTGAAGTGGAGCGCATCGCCCGGCTTGCGTTCGAAGCAGCCCGCAAGCGGCGCAAGAAGGTCACTTCCGTCGACAAGGCCAACGTCCTCGCCACGTCGCGCTTGTGGCGCCGGGTGGTGACTGAAGTTGCCACCCAATACGCCGATGTCGAACTGGAACACGCACTGGTGGATTCCACCGCAATGGCGCTGATCACGCACCCGACCCGCTTCGACGTGATCCTCACCGAAAATCTGTTCGGCGACATTCTCTCCGACGAAATGTCGGTGATTGGCGGCTCCATCGGCCTGCTGGCTTCGGCGAGCACCGGGACCGGTGGCACGGCCGTGTTCGAACCAATCCACGGCTCGGCTCCGGACATCGCCGGTCAGGATCTCGCAAATCCCGCAGGCGCCATCGTGAGCGCCGCAATGCTGCTCGACCATCTCGGCCATTCCACCGAAGCCCGCATCGTCGAAGCGGCGGTGGAGCAGGCCATTTCGGACGGTTACCGAACCCGGGACCTGGGCGGCACCACGCGCTGTAGCGAATTTGGGGAGCGCGTCCGCCTGCTCATCGACGCTCATCTGGCCGCTCATCACCCGCAACTGGCAATCGCATGACCCAGCGCCCCCGCACGCTTTACGAGAAGATCTGGGACGCGCACGTCGTAGAACGCCGCAACGACGGCACCTGCCTGATCTACATCGACCGCCATCTGGTACACGAGGTCACCTCGCCTCAGGCGTTCGAGGGTCTGCGCATGGCGGGGCGCAAGGTCCGCCGTCCGGACCTGACGCTCGCTGTTGCCGATCACAATCTTCCGACCACCGCTCGCGTCGGCACCGATGGTCAGCGCCTGCCCATTGCCGATCCCGCCAGCGCGGAGCAGCTTTCGACACTCGAAAGCAACGTTGCCGAATTCGGCGTTCCGTACATCGACGCGTGCGCGGCCGAGCAGGGGATCGTCCATGTCGTCGGACCCGAGCAGGGTTTCACCCTTCCGGGTACCACTGTCGTCTGCGGCGACAGCCATACTGCGGCGCATGGCGCAATGGGTGCACTGGCGTTTGGAATCGGCACCAGCGAGGTCGAACATGTGCTTGCCACGCAGACCCTGCAGCTCGCCCCGTCCAAGACGATGGAAATTCGCGTCGAGGGCGAGCTTGGTTTTGGAGTTAGCCCGAAGGATGTGATCCTGGCGATCGTCGGCCGCATAGGCGCGGCCGGGGGCACCGGCTATGTGCTGGAGTTCCGCGGCAGCACGTTCGAGGCCATGAGCATCGAGGGCCGCTTGACCGTCGCGAATATGGCGATTGAGGCAGGCGCGCGTTCAGGGTTGTTCGCTCCCGACGAGAAGACTTTCGCCTATCTGAAGGGCAGGCCCATGTCGCCCAAGGGCGAAGAGTGGGAGCGGCAGGTTGCCTACTGGCGCACCCTCCCGACCGATGAAGGCGCACGGTTCGACGCAAGCCTCTGCGTGCGGGCCTCGGACATCGCGCCGACCGTCACATGGGGCACAAGCCCCGAGGATGTTGCGCCGATCACGGGCGTTGTGCCCCACCCGGAGAGCTTCGCCGACCGCTCCAAGCAGCAGGCCGCCGCCAAGTCGCTCGATTATATGGGCTTGGTTCCCGGGCAGCGGTTACAGGCCATTGCCATCCAGCACGTCTTCATCGGCAGCTGCACAAACAGCCGGATCGAGGACCTCCGCGCTGCGGCCGCCGTCGTTCGCGGACGCAAGGTCGCCAACGGCATCAAACAGGCGCTGATCGTGCCCGGCTCCGGCCTCGTGAAACGGCTCGCCGAAGCCGAAGGGCTGGACCGGATCTTCACCGATGCGGGTTTCGAGTGGCGGGAGCCCGGATGCTCGATGTGCCTCGCCATGAACCCCGACAAGGTGCCCGCTGGCGAGCATTGCGCATCGACGTCGAACCGCAATTTCGTCGGTCGCCA
>JASLBO010000563.1 GCA_030146605.1 Sphingomonas sp.
CGGCTTTCATAATAATGCCATGCGAGCAGTTCGTCCCGATCGATGCTGGGATCGGGTTCCTGATGCTCAATCAGCTGCGCCACCTTGCTGTGCAGCGCGCGGCGCTGATCGACATGGATGAGCTGGTAGACCACGCTCCGCGTGATCCCGTGCTTGAAGCGGAGATTGCCGGGAATCAGCGAGGGAATGAGCAGATCCAGTTCGTCCAACCGCGCCAGCACCGGCGAACTCGGCAAAATTCCGCAAAGCTGCGCGAGGATCCACGCCGCGCAATCGCCCCCCATGACCGCCGCCGTCTGGAGCACTTCGGTGAGGTCGGGCGGCAGTGCGCGGACGCGTGCCTCAATGATCCCCGCAATGCGGCCAATCTCGTCGGGGTTCGGCTCGCCGGCGAGCAGGCCGTTGAGCGTCTGTGCCGACAACAGGCACAATTCTTCGAGATATAGTGGATTGCCGCCGGCCAGTCGGCTCACCCGCAGGCGATCGAGCATGTCCAGCTCGGGACGAAGCTGCCGTACCAGCGCGACCGAAGCCGCCTCGGCGATCGGCGGCAGGTCGATCACTTCATCGGCGCTCAGCGGCAACTCGCCGGGCGCGGCATCGCGCGACAACAGGAGGATGGCGATAGGCGCTTCGAGGGCGCGTACCCGGGCGAGAAGCTGGAGCGAGGCGCTGTCCGCCCAATGCCAATCGTCGAGGATCACCAGAATGCGGCGGTGCCGGGCCAGCCGGCGCAGCCGGTCGACCACGGTGTCGCTCAGCTCGGCCAGATCCTCACCGCCGCTCGTTGGCGGGGCTTCACCGAGCAGCCGCGCGGCCGCGGTGTCGATCTCGCGAAACGGCTGGAGCGTGGTCGCGGCCTCGCGCCACATCGCCGATCCCCGCAACAGGGGGGCGGGAAGTTCGGAGGCACGCCGCGCGAGCGCTTCCGACAGACGCGATTTGCCCTGACCCGGCGGGCCGGTAACGGCGACGCATCTGGTCGCGCCGCCGGCGTCGTGAAAAAGGCTTTGTGCGATCGTCTCGACCGCATCAGCGCGGCCGATCAACGGCGTGCGGCGCCCCGGCGCCCCCGAATGTGTGGCCTCATCCGGGGACCGCGCGCGCAGCACCGGTACGGCGGCGATTTGATCGTTCGTCCCGCTCACCACCACCAGACGAACCGGTCCCATTTCCAGGCCGGTGTCGGCGGGTCCGAGCGTGCGCTGGCTGACGAGGATCTCGTCGGGGCGGGCCGAGGCCGAAAGCCGGGCCGCGATGCCGGTCGCGCGCCCGATCACGCTGATCGTGCCGAATTCAGCGCCGCGCGGGCCGGTCACCACCAGCCCCGCATGGATGCCGCTATGCATCGCCAGCCGCATGCCCGGCAACTCGGGCGGCAAGCCCAGCGCGTGCGCCGCGGCATGCACCGCGAGCGTCGCAGCAAGCGCGCGCTCGCTGCTGCCAAGCCCGGCATAAACCGAGAGACTCCCGTCGCCATAGACTTGCGAGACGGTTCCGCCGTGTTGATCGACGATCCGCCGGATGACACCATGCAATGTGTCGAGAACGGTGGCAAACACGTCTGGATCGACAATATTTGCCAGCTCAGTCGACCGGCACAAATCTGAAAACGCCAAAGTTACAAAGGTTCGTTTGCTACCTTGGAACCCATTGGAGATTTCAGGTTTTTCCATTGCCTACCCCCGGAAATCAGCGAACCTTAGCGGATTTCCGGAGATCGCGACAGTAACCGAGCGGCAACACCTCTGATCAAGCCGGTATGTCGTTGCGCATTCAGGCGGCGCGGCGCGGGTCGACCCTTTCGCGCAGGCGATCCGCCGTCTCCGGGCCGACGACACCATCGACCGCGATTCCCTGCTCGGCCTGGAACGCCATGACCGCAGCACGCGTCGCCGGGCCGAACGCGGCGTCGGGCTGCAGCGAGGAGCCGACAAGGTTCAGTTGCTGCTGCAGATGCAGGACGTCCGGCCCTCGATCGCCAAGGCTCAGCAGGTGCGGCGGCGCTGCGGCCGGCGCACCAACGAGCAAGCCCTGTGCGTGCCATTGGCGGATGAGTGCGTCGCCCGCCTCGAAATGCATGCCGTCCTCGGTCCGGAAGCCCGCGCCCCAGAACCAGCCGTGCCGGTTGAAGATCGGCGCGATCAGCGTCAGGCCGAATTGCACGCGATTATCGCCCCGCATGTCGAGATCGCCGTCGATCGTGATATCGATGGCGGTGCCCCAACTGTGATTGCTGATTGTGGTCGTGGAGCCGCGGACCAACCGCGCGCACAGCATGCCCGCGGTGCCGAGCGCCGCATGGACGCCAGGCTGTTCTTTCCGAACGTCCTCAAGCACGGCTTGCAATGAGTCGATCGCCGGCCTCAGCCCGCGTACGCGGGTCGGGCCGAGCGTGCGCACCTCTATCATCGCGGCGAGCCGCAGGTTGGTCACCTCGCGGCAATTGGCATCATAGGTCGACCGCGGGTTGCCGAGCAGCGCGAGCATGGTCGCCTGCTTGGCACTTGAGACTTGCGGGTTGATCCCGTCCGGGACTGGCACCCGCCTCGTGAGTTCTGACATGCCGTAACTCCTTCCGCGAGACGCGTTTGCGTCTCATTCTGCCGCGGAAGATGGCATCTTGAGCTCTCGGTCCCGGTGCCGGACATCACGCTGGTTTGGTGAGTCTTCTCACCGACCTCGGCGGGGCAACTTGCGAAAGTTCTCCGCGACCTTGATTTCCACCGATCTCCGGCAGTCCTTTAACGGC
>JASLBO010000039.1 GCA_030146605.1 Sphingomonas sp.
GCCACCCCGCCGCGCAAGGCGCAGGCTGGTGGCGGGGCGCGTCATCGGGCAGGCCTCGCATCAGCGCTGCCAGTGCGGTCGTGCGCGGGCTGCTGCCGCTCACGTCGAGCACGCCCGGCTCGTATATTCCCGGGGTAGTCAGCAGGGTGTTCCAGTCGCTGCTTCCGAGCAGCGACCAGATCGTCACGGCGCGGATGTCCATGCCTTCGGCATGCAGCCTGGTCGCGGCGTCCCATGCCTCCGCTATCCAGCGCATCTGCTCGTCGCGCGTGCAACCGTTATGCACCTCGGTGATGGCGACGGGGATACGGTAACGATCCCATGTTTCGCGGAGCACGCCTTCGAACCCCGGAGGCGCCGGCTCGAGCACCCGGATCGCCTCGACATCGGCGTAGCGCTGCTGCTCGTTCCCGCCGTGCACGTGCGCGGGATAGCGGTGCAGGCGATGGTCGAGGAAGCGATCGCTGGTCAGATAATGGTTCACCCCGATGATGTCGGGCGGGCAGGGCGCCTCGGCGATCGCATCGAGCCGCTTCTCCAGGCCGAATGCGGCGATATGGTGCCAGAGCGGGTGATGGCGCGTCACATGGCCGCACAGCAGATCCCAGCCTGCCCAGCGGCGGATATTGTCGAACCCCGCCTGTCCGCGGACTTCGGCGGTCGAGAAGGTGCGGCCGACATCGTCGGTCTGGATGAGCTGCGCGGCGGGATTGATCTGCCGGATCGCCGCCATCGACAGCCGCACGCCATCGATCTGGTTGAGCAAGGCGCGCCAGAAGGAGCGCTCGTCGCGGGCATGCGGATACCAATGGCCGTACAGCGCCGAGAAGCGCGCGGTGGTGAGCGGCTCGTTGACCGGCGTGTATCGATCGATCCACGGATAGCGCTCGGCCACACGGCGGGCATGTTCGGCGAGGCCGCGGGCGAAACCCTTGTCGTCGAGCAGGTTGGTGTAAGCGGGACCGCTGCCATGATGGACAAGCCCGGCGATCACGTCCACGCCGAGTTCGCGCAGGCGGTGGAGCCGTGGGTCGATCCAACTCCAGTCGCATTCGTCCGGCCGGTCCGGAGCGATGCGCTCCCATAGCACCGGATAGCGGATCGCCTTTATGCCGAGATCGGCAAATCGCTCGAGATCGTCGAGCCTCTGCGTGTGGCCGCACCGCTCGAACTGGTCGCCGAAGCTGTCAGCGACGCGATTGACCGTGCATTCCGGCCCGCCCCACAATTCCAATGCCCGCGTCATTCCGATCTCCAATGGCGCACAAACAATCGCGAGCCACGTGGGTTGCCGAACGCACGCCAAAACTTGTGATTAACATAAATCAATTGAAGGATTTGGTCGCGTTTTCGGGAACTTGGAGCGCTGATCCGGGTTCTTGTCTTGTTCATCAACGAGCAAGGTTCCCCGCATGAGCGACCAGCGCGCCGATACTCCTGTTTTCTTTACCGAGGCCGCCGAGCGCGAAAAGGGCACGCTGCTCTGCTTCAGCCACCTTCGCTGGAATTTCGTTTTTCAGAGGCCCCAGCACCTCATGAGCCGCTTCGCGCGCGAGTGGCAGGTCCTGTTCTGGGAAGAGCCCGATTACGGCGCGGCCGAGCCGCACTTCGCCACGACGCTGTGCGAGAAGACCGGCGTCATCGTCATCACCCCGCAATTGCCGCATGGGCTCAGCCCCGCCGAGGAGATCGCGACATTGAAGTCGCTGGTCGACGAGGCGGTCGGCTCGCCTGCGAAGCCGGTGCTACGCTGGTATTATACGCCGATGATGCTGCCCTTTTCGGAGCATGTCCCGGCTGAGTGCGTCGTCTATGACTGCATGGACGAGCTCGCCAATTTCAAGGGGGCGCCGCCCGAACTGCTGCCGCTCGAGCAGCGGCTGATCGATCAGGCCGATCTGGTCTTCACCGGTGGCTACAGCCTCTACGAAGCCAAGCGCGATCGCCATCCGGGCGTTCACCCGTTCCCGTCGAGCGTCGATGCGGCGCATTTCGCAGCAGCGCGGACGGCCGGCGTCGAGCCCGCCGATCAGGCGAACATCCCCGGCCCGCGGCTGGGATTCTATGGCGTGGTCGACGAGCGCATGGACCTCGCATTGCTCGCCGAGATCGCCGACGCGCGACCCGAATGGTCGCTCGTCATCGTCGGCCCGGTGGTCAAGATCAGCGAAGCCGATCTGCCGCGCCGCGCCAATCTCCATTACCTCGGCGGCAAGCAATATGCCGAGCTGCCCGATTATCTGCGCGGCTGGGACGTGGCGCTGATGCCGTTCGCGATCAACGAGGCGACGCGCTTCATCAGCCCGACCAAGACCCCCGAATATCTGGCCGCCGGCTGCCCGGTGGTGTCGACTCCGATCACCGACGTGATCCGCCATTATGGCGATGCCGAAGCGGTGAAGATCGCCGGGACCCCGGCCGAGTTCATCGCCGGCTGCGAGGCGGCACTGGCGCTGTCGAAGGATCCGGACTGGCTCCGCCCGGTCGACGCGATGCTCAAGACGATCAGCTGGGATCTCAGCCAGCGCGCGATGGCCAATCTGATCGACGATGCGATCGCCACCAGCGAGCATGTTCAGCCGGTCGTGTCGCCCGTCGTCTGGCCGGCAGAGCGGCCGCAGGCGTATGACGTGATGATCGTCGGCGCGGGCTTTGCAGGCGCGGTGATGGCCGAGCGGCTTGCGAACGACGCCGGCAAGCGGGTGCTGGTCGTCGATCGCCGTCCGCATGTGGCGGGCAATGCCTTCGACCGGCTCGACGACGCCGGCGTGCTGATCCACCAATATGGTCCGCACATCTTCCACACCAATTCGGCCGACGTATTCGACTATCTGTCGCGCTTCACCGAGTGGCGGCAATATGAGCACCGCGTGCTCGCCGATGTCGACGGCAAATTGGTGCCGATGCCGATCAACCGCACGACGCTCAACCTGCTTTACGGGCTCGATCTCAAGACCGAGGAAGAAGCCGCGGCGTTCCTCGCATCGCGCGCCGAGCCGGTCGACGTCGTTCGCACCTCGGCGGACGTGGTGATCTCGGCGGTGGGCCGCGAACTCTACGAAACCTTCTTCCAGGGCTATACGCGCAAGCAATGGGGGATGGACCCGTCGGAGCTCGACAAGTCGGTCACCTCGCGAGTGCCGACACGGACCAACACCGACGACCGCTATTTCACCGACACGTTCCAGGCGATGCCGCTGGAAGGCTATACCAGGATGTTCGAGCGGATGCTCGATCACCCGAATATCGACCTGCTGCTCGGCGTGGATTTCTGCGAGGCGCGGGAGGCCTATCCGCACAAGCATCTGGTCTTCACCGGGCCGATCGACGAGTATTTCGGCTATTGCTACGGCAAGCTGCCTTACCGCTCGCTCGAATTCCGCCACGAGATCAAGGATGTCGAGCAGCATCAGCCGGTCGCGGTAATCAACTATCCGTCGGAGAGCACGCCTTATACCCGGATCACCGAGTACAAGCATCTCACCGGACAAGTCAGCGACCGCACCAGCATCACCTATGAATATCCGAGCGCCGAGGGCGATCCCTATTATCCCATTCCGCGGCCCGAGAATCAGGCGCTGTTCAAGCGCTACGAAGCGCTGGCACTGGCGCAGGGCGACGTGAGCTTCGTCGGCCGCCTCGCCACCTATCGCTACTACAACATGGACCAGGTGGTCGGGCAGGCGCTCGCTACCTATCGCCGGCTGGCTGCGCGCTGGGCGGAGAAGGAATCGGTCGAGCTTCCCGCGACGCAGGCGGCTTGACCCAGCACGAAGGAGGCATGTCGACCATCGAAAACGGCAACGCCATCCTGATCGCCGATGCGGACAGCTTTGAAAGCGGCTATATCGTCTCGGCCCTGCAGGCAGCAGGGTCGAGCGTGATCGGCCCCTTGCAATCGGGGGGCGAGGTCCGCGCCCTGATCGACGAAGGTCCGCCGCCGCGGGCGGTGATCCTCGGCAATCATCTTTCCGACGGCCCGATATGGGCTCTGGTGGAGACGCTGCGCGATCGGGATATCGCGCATCTGCTTCTGATCGGCCCGCCCTGGGAGGAGGAGCCCGACCTGACCGGGATCTCCGTGCTGCGAAAGCCGTTCGGTGCCTATCAGGTGGTCGAATGGGCGGCGCAGTTCGCGCCGGCCGGCGAAAAGCTGCCGACAGGCTGAGCGGAGGTGCGCAGATGAGGCAAATGAGCAGCAGGGTCGACGCTGCATAAAGCATGCTGGCACCGCAGGGGATCGTAACCGAGAGCGAGCTCCGGAAGGGGCTGCGCTATCTGCTCGTCGACGCATCGTTCGCGACGGCGATCGGGGCGCTGAACAGCGGCGTGGTGCTGCTCGCGCTGGCGCTGCACATCGGCGCGAGCAATGTCGAGATTGGCCTTTTGGCGGCAATTCCGCTGTTCACGCAGGTGCTCCAGGCGCCCGCGGT
>JASLBO010000043.1 GCA_030146605.1 Sphingomonas sp.
CGATCATGTCGTCAAACTGGTCGGAATCGATCATGTCGGGATCGGCTCGGACGCCGATCTGAACGGCTATGAGGACATGCCCCCTGAAATGTATGCGCAGCTCAAGGCCGCATACAAAGCGAGCTATGCCTTTCGCGAGAAGATCGACACCGATGGCTATGACCATCCGCGCAAGATCTACGACCTCACCGAAGAACTGATCCGACGCAAATATTCGGACGCCAACATCGCCGCCATACTCGGCGGCAACTTCCGTCGCCTGCTGGGGGAGATCTGGGGCGGCTGAATTTCAAACGCATGGGGAGAGTTAAGATGAACCGGTTCGCCTTGTCCGTACGCACGCTGCTGGCGGTTTCGACCGCCGCGGGTGCGCTGGCTTTCTCTTCCGGCGCCGCCGCGCAGGAGGCGCCGAGCACCGCGTCTGGCGACGAGATCGTCGTCACTGCGCAGAAGCGCGAGCAGAACCTCCAGGACGTGCCGATCTCAATCAGCGTGGTCGGGGGCGAGGAGCTGCAGGCGCAGGGTGCGGCGTCGCTCACCGATTATGCCGGCTATATTCCCGGCATGCAGGTGTCGACCGCGGGCACGCCCGGCCAGACCACGATTACGCTGCGCGGCGTCGCACCGCTCACCGCCAGCCAGACGGTGGGCATCTATCTCGACGATGCGCCGGTCGGATCGAGCAGCATCTACAATCGCGGCGGGCAATTCTCGCTCGATCTGCTGCCTTATGACATCGAGCGCGTCGAAGTGCTGCGCGGGCCGCAGGGCACGCTTTATGGCGCCAGTTCGATCGGCGGGCTGGTGAAATATGTCACCGTCGCGCCGAGCACCACGACCTTCAGCGTCCGCGCCGGCGGCGAGGTGTTCGGGATCAACGGGGCTGGCGATCTCGGCTGGGCTGGCCAGACGATGTTCAACGCGCCGCTGGTGCAGGGCAAGCTCGGCGTCACCGGCAGCTTCGCGTGGCGCAAGACTCCTGGCTTCGTGAACAGCACCAACAATGCGGCGCTCGACGATCAGAACGATTTCGAGCAGATCGGCGCGCGGTTCAGCCTGTTGTGGCAGGCGAGCGACCGCTTCAGCGCGCGGCTGTCGGCCTTGTACCAGGACGTCGATGCCGCGGGGAACGGCGTCTATGCCGCGGACCTGACGGGCAAGCGGCTGGGCGACGGATCGTCATACAACAATTACGTCGCCGAGGCCTTCCAGACCGACCTGCAATATTATGCCGCCACGCTCGATTATGATTTCGGCGGAGTCAGCGCGACGTCGAGCACGACCTATAGCAAGCGCTCGGCGCGCCAGCTGCAGGACGCGACCTATGCGTTCGGCGTGCTGTTCCCGCTATTGACCGGAGGGGCGATCGAACCCGGCCTTACGCCGTTCGACATCAACCTCGATCTCGAGAAATGGACGCAGGAAGTGCGGCTCGCCTCGGCGAGCGGCGGCATTTTCGAGTGGCTGGTCGGCGGCTTCTACACCGACGAGAAGAGCGACAATACCCAGCTGGTGCGTTCGTTCGACATGGCCGGCAATGCCATCCCACCGCTCGATCCGCTGGCGACCGTGGCGCTGCCGGCGACGTACAAGGAATATGCGGTGTTCGGCAACGCGACCTTGCGGCTGGGCCAGCGCTTCGAGATTACCGGGGGCGTGCGCTGGGCGCGCAACGAGCAGAATTTCCGTCAGATCAGCGAAGGCGCGATCGTGCCGCAAGCCGATGATCCAGGCTCGTCCAAGGAAGACGTCGTGACCTGGAGCGTCAGCCCACAATTCCATGTCAACGACGATGCGATGCTCTATGCCCGCGTCGCCACCGGCTATCGCCCGGGCGGCCCCAACGTGATCGTCCCCAATGTGCCGCGGAGCGTCGAATCCGACACGCTCACCAACTATGAAGTGGGCTTCAAGGCGGACCTTGCCGGGCGCGCAGTGACGATCGACGTCGCGGCTTTCTACATGGACTGGAAGGACATCCAGGTGACCCGCAGCTTCGGCGGCGTCGCGGGGCAGGCCAATGGCGGCGCGGCGGTGAGCAAGGGAGTCGAGGGCGCGTTGACCCTCCGGCCGGCGACCGGGCTGGCGCTCGGGCTGACCGCCTCGTACACCGACGCGACGCTCGCCGAGGACGTGCCCGACATCAGCGGGGCGGATGGCGACCAGCTTCCCGGCGTCGCGAAGTTCAGCGGCTCGGCACGGCTCGATTATCATGCCGAGCTCGGCGGCGATCTGAGCGGCGATTTCGGCGTGGGTGTGCGCCATGCCAGCAGCCGGCTGTCGCTGGTCGAGAGCGATCCGCTGACCGCGCGGGCGCGGCCCTATACCGCCGTCGACCTCAATGCCGCGCTCAACATCGGCGAGCATTGGAAGGTCAGGGCCTATGCCCGCAACCTGCTCGACAATGACGGCGAGATTTCGCGCTCGACGCTGGCCAACGGGCTCAACGAGCCGAGCTTCCTCGCGATCACGCCGCTCCAGCCGCGGACGATCGGCTTCGCTTTCGATCTCTCGTTCTGATTTGCAGGAAAGCGGAATCTCATGAACGCTCCTTTCGGCCTGAAGGCCGACACGCTTGCCCTGCCGCAGCCTTATCTGCTGTTCCTCGGCGACACGGTCGAACGCGGCTTCGCCAAGACCGCTTTGGGCCTGCGCGACTGGGCACCCGAGAAATGCGTCGGCGAGCTGACGCTTCCGGGCGCCGCGGTGACCACCGGGCTGCCGCAGATGACGCCTGCCGAGGCCTATGCGCAGGGGGCGCGGGCGCTGGTGATCGGTGTGGCCAATGCCGGCGGGGTGATCCCGCAGAGCTGGCGCGCCTCGCTGGCCGAGGCGCTCGAGGCGGGGCTGGACCTGGTCGCGGGAATGCACACGCGGCTTGCCGACATCCCCGAACTGCGGGAAACCGCTGCGTTGCTGGGGCGACGGCTGATCGACATCCGCGTTCCCCCGGCGCAGATCCCGGTAGCGACCGGGCGCAAGCGGATGGGCAAAAGGCTGCTGACCGTGGGGACCGATTGCGCGCTGGGCAAGAAATACACGGCGCTGGCGCTGGCGCGGGCCTTTGCGCAGCGCGGCGTGGACAGCGATTTCCGCGCCACCGGGCAGACCGGGATCATGATCGCCGGCGGGGGCATGCCGATGGATGCCGTGGTCTCCGATTTCGAGGCGGGCGCAGCGGAGATGCTCTCGCCCGATGCCGCGCCCGAACATTGGGACGTGATCGAAGGGCAGGGGTCGCTGGCGCACCCGGCTTATGCCGCGGTGTCGCTGGGGCTGCTCCACGGCAGCCAGCCCGACGTGTTCGTGGTGTGCCACGAGCCGGGGCGCACCGAGATGCTCGGCACCGCGGGCTATCAGGTGGCGACGATCGAGGAGATCGTCGATCTCACCCTCGCGCTCGGACGGCGGACCAACCCGACCATTCGCTGCGGCGGGGTGAGCTTCAACACTTCGGCGCTGGACGAGGCCGAGGCGGCGGACGTGATGCGGCGCGAGAGCGAACGACTGGGGCTTCCGGTCGCCGATCCGGTACGCGGCGGGCCCGCGTTCGACGCGCTCGTCGATAGCTGCCTGGCGTGAGCACGGCAGCCGCAGGATCGAGCTGGTTCCAGCGCTTCCTGCTGCCCGGCTTCGCGATGAAGGCGGTGATCATCGGCGGCGGCTATGCCACCGGGCGCGAGCTGGCGGAGTATTTCCTGCCCGCGGGCCCGTGGGGCGGGCTGGCCGGCATGGTGCTGGCGATGGTGCTGTGGAGCGTGATCGCCGCGACCACTTTCGCTTATGCCCGGCTGGCGGGGGCGCTCGATTATCGCGCCTTTTTCGCGGACCTGCTCGGCCCGGCGTGGATCGCGTTCGAGGTGGCGTATATCCTGTTCGTGGTGTTGATCCTCGCGGTGTTCGGGGCGAGCGCGGGGGCGATCGGCGAGGCGATGTTCGGCTGGCCGAGCTTTGTCGGGGCATTGCTGCTCGCGGGCGGAATCCTTGCTACCGTTTCGCTGGGCAATTCGGCGGTCGAAGGCGTGTTCAAATATGTCTCCTTCCTGCTGTACGGCGTCTATGCGCTGTTCCTGATCCTCAGCCTGTCGAGCTTCGGCGACCGTATCGCCACGGGGTTTGCGACGCCGGCGCCATGGGACGGCTGGGCGTCGGGCGGGCTGACCTATGCCAGCTACAACATCATCGGTGCAGTGGTGATCCTGCCGGTGCTGCGCCACCTGACCAGCACGCGCGACGCAGTGGTTGCCGGCCTGATCGCGGGGCCGCTCGCGATGGCGCCGGCGATCCTGTTTTTCGTCTGCATGATCGCTTTCTATCCCGCCATCGGCGCCGAGACCCTTCCGTCGGATTTCCTGTTGCGGCAGCTGAACGCGCCGGCATTCCACTTGCTGTTCCAGGCGATGATCTTTGCGGCGTTGCTCGAGAGCGGCACCGGCGCGGTGCATGCGATCAACGAGCGCATCGCCGGGGTGCTGCGCCGCCGCCGGAACACCGAGCTCGGCATGCGTGCTCGCGCGGCGATCGCCGGGCTATTGCTACTCGTTTGCATGTTCGTCGCCGAGCGCGTCGGGCTGATCGCGCTGATCGCCAGCGGCTATCGGCTGCTGGCATATCTCTTCCTCGCCGTGTTCGTGCTGCCGCTGATGACGATCGGGCTGGCACGATTGCTCCGGCGCCGTTCCACACCTTCGGAGATCGCCGCATGAAGCTGCATTACCTGCTTGCTCTGCCGCTGCTCGCGCTCGCCGCGCCGGCGCTTGCCGATCCGCCCGCCGGGCTCGACGCCAAGGTCGAGGCGCTGCGCAACGCGACCGGCGCCCCCGGCATCGCAGTTGCGATCGTCGAGCATGGCAAGACCACGCTCGCCAGGGGCTGGGGCGTCCGCAAACTCGGCGAGCCTGCCAAGGTCGACGCCGATACGATCTTCCAGACCGGCTCCACCGGCAAGGCGTTTACCGCCACGGCGATCGCGATACTCGTCGATCAGGGCAAGCTCGCCTGGGACGACAGAGTGATCGATCACATGCCGTGGTTCCGCATGTACGATCCGTGGGTGACGCGCGAGATGACGGTGCGCGACCTGCTCGTCCATCACAGCGGGCTGGGGCTCGGGGCGGGCGACCTGCTGTTCGTGCCGCGCGGCAGCCTGTCGCGCAAGGAGACGGTCAAGCGGCTGGCGTATATCAAGCCGGCGACCAGTTTCCGCTCGGGCTATGCCTATGACAACATCCTCTACACCGTCGCCGGCCAGCTGATCGAGGAGGTCAGCGGCAAGACGTGGGAAGCGTTCATGGCCCAGGAGGTGCTCAAGCGCGGCGGGATGCGCGACGCCACCGCCACCTATGAGGCGCGCTGGGCGACGCCCGATCGCGCCTTCCCGCACGCCCGGGTCGGCGGCGTGGTGCGCGGCGACGGACCCAATTCGGTGCTCGACGAGCGCGAGGAGCTCGGCCGCGCGGCGATGCCCGCGGGCGGGCTGGCGCTCAGCGCCAAGGATCTCGCGCAATGGCTCAAGATCCAGCTCGGCCACGGCGCGCTGCCCGGCGGCGGGCGGCTGTTCAGCGAGGCGCAGGCGGCCGAGATGTGGAAGGGCGTCACCGTCCAGCCGATCACGCAATATCCCGGCAGCCTCGCGCCGCTGACGCCGAAATTCAGCACCTATGCGCTGGGCTGGGAAGTCGAGGATTATCGCGGCGCGCGGATCATCTCGCATGGCGGGGGGGTGTTCGGGTCGATCACGCATATCGTCCTGCTGCCCGATCAGGATGTCGGCATCGCGGTGGTGGTCAATTCGGAGGAAGTCGCATTGCTGCGCGGCGTGGCGCACATGCTGGTCGATCATTATCTCGGCGTGCCCGACCAGGATTGGCCGCGCCGCTTCGGCGAATTCATGGAACAGCGCATCGCGGGCGGCAAGGCCGCGCTGGCCAGCGTCAAGGCGGCGCCGGCCAAGGTCGGTCCATCGCTGTCGCTCGAGCGCTATGCGGGGACCTATCGCGATCCCTGGTACGGCGATGTGGCGGTGACTAGCGGCGCCGATGGCCTGCGCATCGACTTCAAGACGACCCCGCGCATGGCGGGCAAATTGATCCATTGGCAGTACGACACCTTCGTCACGCGCTTCGACGACAAGGCGATCGAGCCGGCTTATGTCAGCTTTGCGCTGGATGCGGAGGGCAAGGTGGCGCGGGTTTCGATGAAGCCGGAGAGCCCGATCGCCGATTTCAGCTACGATTATAAGGATCTCGATCTGCGCCCGGTGGCGGAGGTGGCGAAGTGAGCGGCATCTTGCTCCCCTCCCTTTCAGGGAGGGGGATTGCAGGGTTGGCCTTGCTGCTGCTTGCGGGCTGCGCCACCACACAAGCGGGGCCGGCGCAAAAGTCGCACGCCGACTTCCTCACGCTCGACACCCATCTCGACACCCCGATTCACTTCGCCCGCCCCGGCTGGAGCTTTGCCGGGCATCACGATCCCGCCACCGACCTCGTCCAGGTCGATCTCGAGCGGATGGATTCAGGCGCGCTCGATGGCGGGTTCTTCGCGATCTATACCGAGCAGGGCCCGCTGACGCCCAGGGGCTATGCCGACGCGCTCGCTTTCGCGCGCAGGCGCTCCGACCTGATCGACACGACGCTCGCCGCGTTCCCCAACCGCATCGACTTTGCGACGACCGCCGCCGATGCGCGCCGGATCGATCGCGCGGGGCTGCGTATCGCGTTCAAGAGCATGGAGAACAGCTATCCGCTCGGCGAGGATCTCGCGCTGCTCAAGGAGTTCCACGATCGCGGCGTGCGGCTGGCCGGGCCGGTCCACGGCGCCAACAACCAGTTTGCCGATTCCTCCGGAGACACGCCGAAATGGAATGGTCTCTCCCCCCTCGGGCGCACATGGGTAAAGGAGATGAATCGGCTGGGGATGGTCATCGATGCCAGCCATGCGTCGGACGCTGCGTTCGATCAGATGCTGGAATTGTCGAAGACGCCGCTGCTGCTCTCGCATTCGAGCGGGCGCCAGGCGTTCGATCATCCCCGCAATCTCGACGACGCGCGCATCCGCAAGCTTGCCGCGAAGGGCGGGGCGATCTGCGTCAGCACGATCTTCCTGTCGAACATGAACCTGGGGCCCGAGCGCGCGGCCTTGTTCACGCAATATGAGCATATCGCGGATCTGAACCCCGACCAGCAGGCCGACCTCACGCGCCGCTGGCGCGCGCTCGACGCGACCCAGCCGATGTGGAGCGCCGATTTCGAGCGCTACATGGCGATGGTGCTCCACGTCATCGAGGTCGCGGGGGTCGACCATGTCTGTTTCGGCGCCGACTGGGACGGCGGCGGCGGGCTGGCGGGAATCGAGGACATCTCGGCGCTGCCCAAGGTTACAGAGCGGCTGCGCGCGGCGGGCTATTCGGATGCCGACCTCGCCAAGATGTGGGGCGGCAACATCCTGCGCATCGTCGAAGCGGCGCGGACTCAGGCGACCTCGTAGAGCAAGGCGATCTCGTCGAGCGGCAGCGTGAAGCAGATCCCGGCGCCGCCCAGCGGGCTGGCGCAGCTCCAGATCCGCCCGCCATAGGAATCGACGATGGTCCGGCAGATCGACAGGCCGATCCCTAGCCCGTTGCGATCCGCCGCGCCGAACGGTGCGAAGATATCGACCTTGTCGGGCAGGCCCTTGCCGTTGTCGGCGACGCTGACCATCACCATCCCGGCTTTTTCGCGGTGGCTGCTGACGATCACTTGCGGCTTGTCGACATGGGCGACTGCCTGCGCGGCGTTGCGCAGGAGGTTGAGCAGCACTTGCTGGATCTGCACCTTGTCCGCGGCGACATGCCCGGTATCGGGCTCGAGCAGGACGCTGATCGCAACGCGTGCGACTGCCGGTTCGGCGACCTTGCTGAGCGCAATCGCTTCGCCGACAATGTCGTCGAGCGACGCCACTTCGCCGGTGCGGCGGTCGGAGATCATATCGCGTGCCCGCGAGATGATCTTGCCGCTGAGGCCGATCTGCCGGCTCGCCTGGCTGAGCAGCACCGCGAGCCGTTCCTGTTCGCTGAGCGAATGCTTGCTCTGCTCGGCGAGATAGCTCGCCGCGCTCAGGTAATTGCCAGCGGCGGTGAGCGGCTGCGACAGTTCGTGTGCGATCGTCGCGGCCATCACGTTGACGGCTTCGACGCGCGTGATGTGCGCCACTTCGGCGCGGAGCTGCTCGTGCCGCCGTTCGGTGGTGATGTCCTGTTCGGTGCCGAGCAGGGTTCGCACCCGGCCGTCCGGATCGATCACCGGCGACACGCGAATCCGCAAATGACCGACCCGGCCGTCGCCCGTCGTGTTGACGACGTCGCACTGCGCCGGCTGCTTCGTCACGATCGCGGTACGCAGCGTCTGCTCGATATCTGCCCGGCCGGCCGGGTCGTGGAAGGCGAGCGCCTGCTCGGCGCTCACGATATTATGCTCGGGATCGCGGCCGTGCATCCGGCACGCCTCGTCCGAACAGGCGAGCAGATTGCTCTTCAGATCGAGTTCCCAATCGCCCATCTTGCCGATCGCCTGTGCTTCGGAGAGGCGCTGGTTGGTTGCGGCGAGCCGCCGGATGATCGCCTCGCGGCGGCGCAGGCCGAGCCAGAAGGCCAGGGTGCCGCCGAGCAGCGCCAGCGTCAGCGCGGCGACGGTGAGGTAGAATATCCGGGTGCGGGCATAAGACGGTGCGAACACGTCGTCGGTGCCCAGCCCGACGCTGACGAAGAGCCCGTAGCGCGGCAGCCGCCGCTGACTGAACACGCGCCGGATGCCGTCTACCGAACTGGGACCGACATAGGTGCCCCAGGGTTCGGCGGTCTGGCGGCGCATCGCCAGCTTGCCCGCGAGGTTCTGGCCGAAGCTGATCGCGGCGCCTTCGCGCCGCGCCAGCGTCAGCCCGTCGAGGCGAACGACCGAGATCAGGTCGTGCGGCCGGAAATCGGCGCCTTCGTAGAAACGGGTCAGCCGGTCGATGGGGATGTGCAGCGCAACGATGCCGCCAAAGCCTCCGCCCGGCCGGCGGATCGCCCGCGCGAAGACGATCGCCGGCCTGGCGGCCATGCCCTGGTCGAGGGAAGGCGCGAGGAGCGGCTCGCGCGCGCCGGCGCGAAGCAGAGCGAACGCGCGGTCGCTTGCGGCCGTGGCCGCCTGGTCGGGGCGGCTCGACCATCGAACACGGCGCTCCGCGTCGATGACCTCAACCCGCGCGAACAGCGGGTCGATCGCGGCGGAATCGGTCAAGGCTCGCGGAGCGCCCGGGGGGCCCGGGGCCAGGTCGCGGTACTGCCGTGTCAGCTGCACGGCGGCGCTGTCGGCGCGATCGAGGATGCCGGCGATGAAATGGTCATAGCCGATCGCGCGGTTGCGATTCTCGCGGATCGCATTGGCCATCGCGCTGGCGCGCTGGACCTGCACGATCTGGATCGCGGCCACCCAGATCGCCGCGCAGATCAGCAGCGTCGCTGCCGGCAGCGCCAGCGACAACCATCGCGGGGCGACGTGCGCCGATCCACGCAGCGGATCGCGGAACGCGGGCAGAGGAGGGGTTGTAAGCTTCACACCAGAATCAGCCCGGACAGCGTCGACGCCAAGACGGCTAAAGTACCATCTTCATTCTTTGTTAACTAAGTACTTGTCCCGGGAAAGCCAGTCGAACAGGGTGTTTTAAGCGATGGCCGGGGTTACGGCGCGTTCGGAGGAAGGGGCCTCCGCCATGCTTCGGCACCAGACGGACTTGGCTGATGACGCTCCCCCAGCGGCGACGACTTTGACAGCTACCACTGATAACGCGCTGAGAAGACGACGGCCGAAACCGGTCTCGTCGCTTCGTGCGATCCTCCGCTCCGCACGCGCCGCAATGCTTCAGACGTTGAAGCGGAACAGCATCACGTCGCCGTCCTGGACGATATATTCCTTGCCCTCGGAGCGCAGCTTGCCGTTGTCGCGTGCGCCGCTTTCGCCCTTGAACTGGATGTAGTCGTCATAGGCGATGGTCTCGGCGCGGATGAAGCCGCGCTCGAAATCGGTGTGGATCTCGCCCGCGGCCTGCGGCGCCCTGGCGCCGACCTCGACCGTCCAGGCGCGCGCTTCCTTGGGCCCGACGGTGAAGAAGGTCAGCAAATGGAGCAATTTATAGCCTGCGGTGATCACGCGGGCGAGGCCGGTCTCCTCGAGCCCGAGCTCGGCGAGGAATTCGCCGCGGTCTTCGGCCGGCATCGTCGCGATCTCGGCCTCGATCGCGGCAGAGACGACGACTGCCTCCGCGCCCTCGGCCTTCGCCTTCTCGAACACCCTGGCGGAGAAGGCGTTGCCGTTGGCGGCGTCTTCCTCGTTGACGTTGCAGACATAGAGGACGGGCTTGCCGGTGAGCAATTGCGCCTGCGCGAAGACGCGGGCTTCCTCGACGTCCCTGGGCTGGGTGAGCCGGGCGGGCTTGCCTTCGCGGAGCAGGTCGAGCGCCTGGCCGAGCACCGATGCGGCGACCTTCGCCTCCTTGTCGCCCTGCGTGGCTTTCTTGGCGAAGGCGGGGACGCGCTTCTCGAGGCTTTCGAGATCGGCGAGCATCAGCTCGGTCTCGACGGTCTCGGCGTCGGCGATCGGATCGACCTTGTTATCGACATGCTGGATGTCGTCATTCTCGAAGCAGCGCAGGACATGGACGATCGCATCGACTTCGCGGATGTTGCCGAGAAACTGATTGCCAAGGCCCTCGCCCTTGCTCGCGCCGCGGACGAGCCCGGCAATGTCGACGAAGCCGAGCTGGGTCTCGATGATCTTGGCCGATCCGGCGATCTCGGCGAGCTTGTTCAGCCGCGGATCGGGTACCGCGACGTTGCCGACATTCGGCTCGATCGTGCAGAAGGGATAGTTCGCCGCCTGCGCCGCGGCCGTTTCGGTCAGCGCATTGAAGAGCGTGGACTTGCCGACGTTCGGAAGCCCGACAATGCCGCAGCGGAAACCCATGAAGCTCGATCCTGTGTCTGAAGGGCCGGGTGGTCCCGGCAGGTTGCGGGCTCGATAGGCGCAAAGCGCCGGACTTTCCAGTGCGGAGCAAGCGGGCGTCGCGAGGCGTTGTGGCTGCATGGTATTGCAGCGCATAGACTCCGCCGCCGCCCGCCTGATGGGCATAGAGGGCGTCGATTTCCGCGAGCCCGCGGGCGAGCCGGCGATGCTGCCGCCGGATTCGGTGTCATGGCGCGTGTTCCGCAATCCGGTGACGATGTATGTCGGCGGCATCGCCGCGGTGCTGCTCGAACTGGGCGAGCCGCGGGTGCGCCACGGCGTATGGGATCATAGCAGCTTCCGGCGCGATCCGGCGGCGCGGCTGCGGCGCACCGGTCTGGCGGCGATGATCACCGTCTATGGCGCGCGCAGCCAGTTCGAGGCGCTCGCCGCACGGGTCAACCGCATGCATGCGCGCGTTCGGGGGCAAACCGACGAAGGGCGTCCCTATGTCGCCAGCGATCCCGATCTGCTGCTGTGGGTGCAGGCGACCGCGAGCTGGGCGTTCCTCGAGGCTTTTCGTCGCTATGCCGCGCCGCTCGGCCAGGCGGAGCGCGATCGCTATTATGCGGAGGCGAGGCCGGCCGCGGCGCTCTACGGAGTCGCGGCGCCGCCCGCCGACGAAGCTGCGATGCAGGCGCTGATGGCGCGGATGCGGCCGCAGCTCGAGCCGTCGCCGGTGCTCGAGGAATTGCTGGCGATCCTGCGCACCGCGGATATCCTGCCGCGTCCGCTGCGCCGGGTGCAGAAGCTCGGCGTCGACGCGGCGATCGACCTGCTTCCGCCCGCCATGCGCAGCCAGCTGGGGCTGGCGGGCTACCGGTTCGGCCGCCGCGAACGTGCGTTGCTAAAGCTGCTCGCCAAGGCGCGGGACGCTTCGAATTGCCGTCGAGCCCCGCCCGACAGGCAGCGGCGCGCCTTGCGGGCGGCGGGCGGTACGGGCCTGCCGCATTGGCTACGTCATAGCATTGTATGGCTGCTTGACGCACCCCCGTTCATCTGGGGTACAGGGGCGCCGGGCCTTGTCAGGCATCGAGTATTCAAGGAGCAGGGAATGATTCGCCGTCACATGATCATGAGCGCCGCCGCGGCGACGCTGGCGCTTGCGAGCTGCAGCGGCAGCGACGATCCCGATCCGACGCCCACGCCGACGCCGACCGGGTCTGTCACGCCGACGCCGACCGCGTCGCCGACCTACACCGCGTTCCCGCTGGCTGCCGCGGCTTCGTTCAACACGATCAACGCCTCGACCAGCTACACCGGCGATCCGGCGGGCGCAGTGACTTTGGGCATCGCGACCACCGAAGTGGGGCTTTCGAGCCGCGTGAGCCTGGCCACCAGCAATGCGATCACCACGGCGACCTATGTGATCAACGAAAATGGCGAGGAATCGCGCTTCGTCAA
>JASLBO010000050.1 GCA_030146605.1 Sphingomonas sp.
CCTGCCCACGCATTTGCCGGCGGCCGCGTCTCGATCATCGGCGGCGGAATTGCGGGGTTGAGCGCGCTGCATCACCTGCGTGTGGCGGGCGTCGATGCGCATGTCTATGAGGGGCGTAGCCGGACCGGCGGGCGGATGTTCACGCACCGGCCCGCGAACGGCACCTGGTTCGAAGTCGGCGGGCAATTGGTCAACACCGACCATCACGACATGCAGGCATTGTGCAAGCATTTCGGCGTGCCGCTGGTCGACCGCAAGGCCGAGCCGCACCGCACCTTGATCCTCGGCGACGGGCGGCTGCTGCACGACTCGGAGCTCGCCGAGGCGTTACGCCCCATTGCCGCCCAGATCGACCTGGATTCGGCGCGGCTGGAAAAGGATTTCGCGTCGGTGGCCGCCGAGCTCGACCGTATGTCGATCGCGGGATATCTCGACAGGCACCACGCGCTGATCGGAAAGCCCTGGGTGCGCGAATTGCTCGAGGCGACCAGCCGCACCGAATATGGCGTCGAGCCGGCTTATGCCTCGGCGGTGGAGCTGGTGTTCAACCTGCCGACGGTCGACGGCGAGCGAGTCGAAATTCTCGGCGAATCGGATGAGCGTTATGTGATGCTGGGCGGCAGCACGTCGCTGATCGAGGCGATGTCGACGCATTATGCCGAGCGCATCACCCCCGGCAAAAGGCTCGCACGGATCGCGCCCGAGCGCGGCGGCGTGCGCCTCACCTTCCTCGACGGATCGACCGAAGCGGCGGAGACCGCGATCGTCGCGGTGCCGGCGCCGTTGCTCCGCCAGATCGACTGGCGTGTGCCCCTGCCCGCGGTCTGGCGCGAGTTCATCGCCGAGATGGAGCTGGGCCATAACGAGAAGATCCAGACGGGCGCCGGCGGGACACCGTGGCGCGCGCCGATGGGGGTGGGAGGCGAGCTTTGGCAAACCTCCGCCGATGCCGGCTGGGCCCTCGGCTGGGACGGCAGCGTCCACCGTGCCGATGGCGTCACGCCGGTGTGGACATGGTTCCTCGGCGGCGGCGAAGTATTGCGCGCCGAAGCCGAGATGCCGTCGGCGCTTGCCGCGCGCTTCGCCGCCCGCGCCGCGCCGGCGATACCCGGGCTCGAGGCAGCCGCGACCGGTCCGTTCGCACGAACCAACTGGCACGCGCAGGCATTGACGCTCGGTGCCTATGTCAATTTCCGCCCCGGCCAGATCACCCGCTTCGCGCGGCTGCTCTGCGTCGAATCGGACGATCCCGACGAGCGCCACGTGCCGAATGCGGGACGTATCTGGTTCGCCGGCGAGCATCTCTCGGAAGCCTATCCAGGGTATATGAACGGCGGCGCCCAGACCGGCCGCGTTGCGGCGCAGGCGATAACCGGCGCGCGCCGGGCCGAGGCAGCCTGAACTCCCTCTGCCAATGCGCGAGGGATTGTTGCGTCGGCTCGCCGCACCCCCTAACCGGGCCGCATGTCTGACGACGCACGCTTCGGCCTGAGCCGCATGGCGACGCTGCCGGGGCCGCTCAGGCTCGACGGCGGCGTGCTGCTGTCGCCGGTCGACATCGCCTACGAGACCTATGGCATGCTGGCCCCCGATGCCGGCAACGCGATCCTCGTCTGCCATGCGCTGACCGGCGATCATCATCTTGCCTCGGACCATCCTGTCACCGCCAAGCCGGGCTGGTGGGCGCGGATGGTCGGGCCGGGCAAGCCGATCGACACCGACCGCTATTTCGTCGTCTGCGCCAATGTCCTCGGCAGCTGCCTCGGCTCATCGGGACCGGCGAGCATCAACCCCGCCACCGGCAAGCCCTGGGCGATGGGCTTTCCCGTCATCACCATCCGCGACATGGTCCGCGCGCAGGGCATGCTGCTCGACCATCTCGGCATCGCGCGGCTGTTCGCGGTGGTCGGCGGATCGATGGGCGGCATGCAGGCGCTGAGCTGGGCGGCGACCTTCCCCGCGCGGGTCGCCTCGGCGGTGGTGATCGCCAGCGCGGCGCGGCATTCGGCGCAGAATATCGCGTTCCACGAAGTCGGGCGGCAGGCGATCATGGCCGACCATCGCTGGCGCGGCGGCGACTATTATGCCGATAACGATCCCCCTTCCTCGGGGCTCGCGGTTGCGCGGATGGCTGCGCACATCACCTATCTTTCCGAGGCAGGGCTGACCGCCAAGTTCGGCCGCAAGCTGCAGAGCCGGCCCGAGAAACCGGATGGGGCCAAGACCTTCGGCTTCGACGCCGATTTCCAGGTCGAGAGCTATTTGCGGCACCAGGGGCTCAGCTTTGTCGATCGGTTCGACGCCAACTCCTACCTCTACATCACTCGGGCGCTCGACTATTTCGATCTCGCCGAGGAGCATGGAGGTACGCTGGCCAACGCCTTTACCGGCGACACGCGCTTCTGCCTGATCAGCTTCGACACCGACTGGCTCTATCCAACCGGCGAATCGCGCACGATCGTCCACGCGCTCAACGCCGCAGGTGCCCCCGTGAGCTTCGTCGAGCTCAAATCGCCGTTCGGGCACGACGCCTTCCTGCTCGAAAACCCCGAGCTCGACCGGGTGATCGCGGGCTTCCTCGGCGCGGGAGATCGTCAATGAACTATTGCATATCGTTCGACCCCGAGGATCAGCAGCTCGACGTGATCCACGGCTATCTGGTGCGCTCTTATTGGGCCGAGGGCATTCCGCGCGAAACCGTGGCGAAGGCAGTCGCGAATTCGCTCTGCGTCGGCGCGTATGACGACGAAGCGCAGGTCGGCTTTGCGCGCGTCGTCACCGATCGTGCGACCTTCGCCTATCTCGCCGACGTGTTCGTGCTCGAGGGACACCGCGGCCGCGGACTGGCCGAGCAGATGCTGGAAGCGCTGGAGGACCATCCCGAACTTCAGGGGCTGCGCCGCTGGGCGCTGTTCACGCGCGACATGCAGCCGCTCTACGCCAAGCTCGGCTGGGAGGTGTATCCCCACCCCGAGCGGATGATGGTGCGCGACATCCCGGATATCTACACGCGATGAGCCTGCGTCCCGACCTCGCGATCATCGCCGCCAACGTCCAGCCGGTCACCCGCGTGCTCGACGTGGGGTGCGGCGATGGCGCGCTGATGGCGGCGCTCCGCGACCAGCGCGGGTGCGACGCGCGCGGGCTCGAGCTCGATCCCGGCGACGTTTCGGCGGCGATGGCGCGAGGGCTGTCGGTGGTGCAGGGCGATGCCGACAGCGACCTCGCCGACTATCCCGATGCCAGCTTCGACTATGCGATCCTGAGCCAGACGCTGCAGACGACGCGGCGACCCGATTGGGTGCTCGACCAGTTGCTCCGCATCGGCCGGCGCGCCTTCGTTTCCTTCCCCAATTTCGCCCATTGGCGGGTGCGGGCATCCTTGCTGTTCGGCGGCCGGATGCCGGTGACGCGGCTGCTGCCGATCGCATGGTATGCCACGCCCAACATCCACCACGTCACCGTCGACGATTTCCGCGCGCTGGTGAAGGCCCGCGGGGTCGTGGTCGAGGATTGCTGGTTTCTCTCGGGCGACCAGCACACCGGCTCGGGCTTCGCCAATCTGTTCGCCGAGCATGCCGTGTTCCTGCTGCGGAAGGACCGATGACCGGCCGCATCGTCACTTCGCTCCATCCCGCATATCGCGACGATATCGGCGATCTGGTGACGCGGCGTCCCCTCCCCGGCCCGGGCGTGGAAAATGTCGGCGCCTTCCTGTTCCTCAACCATCATGGGCCGCAAACCTATCCGCCGGGCAATCGCGGCCTGCCGTTCGGTCCGCATCCGCATCGCGGTTTCGAGACGGTGACCTTCATCCTCGAAGGCGCGCTCGCGCATACCGATTCGGCGAGGCATGAGAGCATCATCCGCGCCAGCGGCGTGCAGTGGATGACCGCGGGACGCGGGATCGTGCATGCCGAAGTCTCGCCGGAGGACTTCAAGCGGGACGGCGGGGCGATGGAAATCCTCCAGCTCTGGGTGAACCTGCCGGCCAGGCTCAAGATGACCGCACCACGCTATGTCGGGGTGCAGGCGGACGGCATTCCTGCGATCCCGGCAGAGAACGCGACGGTGCACCTCGTCTCGGGCGAATGGCAGGGCCAGCGGGGCACGATCGAATCGCTGACCGGTGTCTTCCTGAGCTGGGTCGAGGCGCAGCCAGGCGCCGAGGTGACCTTTGACGGGCTGCGCGGTCGCGATGTGTTTCTGTATGCGGCGCGCGGCGGCATCGAAGTCGCCGGGCGGCGGGTGCCGCAATTCCACCTCGCCAGCCTCGCGGAGGGCGACAGCGTGACGGTTACTGCGTCGGAGTCCGCGCTGTTCCTGTTCGGCCATGCCGAGCCGATCCCCGAGCCGATCGTCGCGCACGGCCCCTTCGTGATGAACAGCGTCGAGGAGATTCGCCAGGCGTTCGCCGATTACCAGGCGGGCAAATTCGGCGTGGCGGAGATCGTCGAGGGTTAGACGCCGCTGCCCCAATTGACGGTGGCCCGCGTGCCGCCGTTCATCGGCTCGACCACGATCAGCAGGCTGCGCTTCGAATCCTCGCCCGCCGAATATTGCGTCGCGGTCGACAGGCGCTGGGCCAGCCCCGAAGCATTGGCCTGCGCCCGCGACCAGCCGAGCACTTCGGCCGGCTCGGCCTTCACCAGATAGACGATCGTCCCGCTGACATGCTGCGGTGTCCCGTCCGCACCCGATACGCAGGTGGTGATCTGCGCACCTTCATGTACCGGAACGAAATCAGGCTTGTTCGAGCAATCGGCAGCCGCCGTGATAGCAGCGGGCTTCCCCCTGGATGCCGCGTCGGCGACGTTTTGCCCGGTTGGGTCGCTCGTCGTCTCGGTAGAAGCGCCGCCGCCGCAGGCGCTGACCAATAAAGCGGCGCTGACAAACAAATGGCGCATCGTGAATCCCCTTCTAGGGCTCAACGACGCGCCCCGATGCAAGTTGCTCAGAAGGGTACGTCGTCGTCGAGATCGTCGGGGAAGCCGCCGCCGAAATTGCCGCCGCCACTCTTCTGGCCGCCACCGTTGAAATTGCCGCCGCCTGCGCCGCCGGCGCTGCCGCCACGGCTCGACGACTGGCCCGAGAATTCGTCGCCGCCGCTCGCACCCCAATCATCGCCGCCGCCGCTGCTGCGGCCCGCGCCGCCGCCCTGGCCCGGTGCGCCGTCGAGCATGGTCAGCACCGAGTTGAAGCCCTGGAGCACCACTTCGGTCGAATAGCGGTCGGCGCCGGACTGGTCCTGCCACTTACGCGTGGTGAGCGCGCCTTCGATATAGACCTTGCTGCCCTTGCGCAGATATTTCTCGGCGACGTTGGCGAGGCCCTCGTTGAACACCTTGACGGTGTGCCACTCGGTCTTCTCCTTGCGCTCGCCCGAATTGCGATCCTTCCAGCTCTCCGACGTGGCGATGCGAAGCTCGACCACCTTGCCGCCGTTCTGGAAGCTGCGCGATTCCGGGTCCTTGCCCAGGTTGCCGACCAGAATGACCTTGTTGACGCTGCCGGCCATGGAAACTCCGCTGTGATATCGATAGTGAGAAGGTGAACGAACAGGGTACTATCGATGGCCGAGATCATCAACCTGAACAAGGCACGCAAGGCAAAGGTACGTGTGGAGAAGTCCGCACGAGCCGAAGAGAACCGCATACGCTTCGGGCGTACGAAAGCGGAGAAGCAGGCGGATGCGGCGGAGACCGCCAGGGTAGGACGAGTTTTGGACGATTCGAAGCGCGAATAACCGCTACGGGCGCGCCCTCGCGTTTTGCGGCGAATCAGCAAAGCGGCGGGCCGCGCAGATCCTGCATCGCAAGCGCCCGCGCCAGTCTGGAGTCGATCTCATATCGATGGAAGCGTTCCTCACCCGTTCGCCCTGAGCCTGTCGAAGGGCGGCCCTCCACCAGCATACCGCCTGGGGCACGGTGCCCTTCGACAAGCTCAGGGCGAACGGCGGTTTGGTTCAACCCCGACTGAATGCACCCTACAGACCCAGCGCCACCGCGCTCCAATAGGTGATCCCTGCGGCACAATAAGCCAGCACGAACAGATAGCCGACCATGAAGGCGGGCCATTTCCAGCCATTGGTCTCGCGGCGTGTGACCGCGATCGTCGAGATGCATTGCGGTGCGAACACGAACCACATCAGGAAGGCGAGCGCAGTGGGGAGCGTCCAGTTCTTCTGGAGATTGGCACGTAGCGCTTCCTGGCCGCCTTGGCCTTCGGGATCGTCGATCGCGTAGACCGTGCCGATCGCGGCGACGGCGACCTCGCGCGCGGCCATGGCGGGGATCAAGGCCAAGGCGATGTCGCGGTTGAAGCCGATCGGGGCCACGACGGTCTGGAGCCCGTTGCCGATCCGCCCCGCGATCGAATAATCGACCGGCGAGACATTGCTGCCTTCGGGCGGCTTGGGGAAGCTGAGCAATGCCCACAATACGATCGTGGTCAGCAGGATGATCGTGCCGGCGCGCTTGAGGAAGATCTCGGCACGCTGCCACAGGCCGAGCAGCACGTCGCGCAGCCGCGGCACCTGATATTTGGGCATCTCCATCATGAAGCCGCTGGTCGCGCCCTTGGTCACCGTCCGGCGCAGCAGCAACGCCGCGACAAAGGCGCCGACGACGCCCATCACGTACAGCCCGAACAGCACGAAGCCCTGCAGCCCGATGCCGGGAAGCACCGCCCGGTCGGGGATCAGCGCCCCGATGATGATCGTGTAGACCGGAAGCCGCGCCGAACAGGTCATCAGCGGGGCGATCAGGATGGTGGTGAGCCGGTCCTTCTCGTCCGAGATGGTCCGCGTCGCCATGATGCCGGGCACGGCGCAGGCGAAGCTCGACAGCAGGGGAATGAAGGCGCGGCCCGACAGGCCGACGCTCGCCATCACCCGATCCATCAGGAAAGCGGCGCGGACCATATAGCCGGAGGCTTCGAGCACGAGGATGAAGGCGAACAGGATCAATATCTGCGGGAGGAACACCACCACCGCGCCGACGCCGGCGATCACTCCGTCGGTCAGCAGCGAGCGCAGCGGGCCATCGGCCATATTGTCCTTGATCGCGCCCTGGAGCCACGAAAAGCCCGCGTCGATCGCATCGGCCGGCGGCGTCGCCCAGGCGAAGACCGCCTGAAACATGACGAACAGGATGCCAAGCAGCAAGAAGGTGCCCGCCACCGGGTGCAGCGCCACCGCGTCGAGTCGGTGCGTCCAGCGCCGCGCCGCGGTTTCGGAAATGGTGACGGCGGTGGCGATCTGGCGCGCGCGGCGCTGCAGGACGACGATGTCGTGCTGGACGCCGCCGCCGGGGCGCACCGCATGCACCGTGCGAACGACCTCGCCGAGCCGTTCTCTCAACGCCTCGAGCCCGCGCTTGCGCACCGCGACCGTGGGAACCACCGGCACGCCGAGCTCACGCTCGAGCGCCTCCGGATCGAGCTTCAGCCCGTCGCGTTCGGCGAGATCGACCATGTTGAGCGCGACGATGATCGGCAGGCCGAGCGCGATCAGCTGGAGCGTGAAGCGGAGATGGTTGTCGAGGTTGGACGCGTCGATCACGGTGATGATCGCGTCCGGCAGCCGCTCGCCCGCCTGGCGCCCGACCAGCACGTCGCGGGTGACCTGCTCGTCGGGCGAGGACGGATCGAGGCTGTAGGCGCCGGGCAGATCGAGCAATTCGACCGGGCGGCCGTCGGCCAAAATCATCCGCCCGGCATGGCGCTCGACGGTGACGCCGGGATAATTGCCGACCTTCTGCCGCGCGCCGGTCAATGCGTTGAACAACGCGCTCTTGCCGGCATTGGGGTTGCCGACCAGCGCAACCAGCGGGGCCTGGTTCATGATGCGGGGTTCGGGAGCACGTGAATCGCGGCGGCGACGTGGCGGCGCAGCGCCACCGTCATCCGGCCGATTCGGCAGGCGACCGGGCCCCCGCCGAGAAATCCCGAGCGATGCAGCAATTCGACTTCGACGCCCTCGTCGAGCCCCAGCTCGCGCAGTCGCCGTCCCTCGGGCTCGGACAGCGCGTGCCAATCGACCGCGGCCACCACACCGGGCTGCAGCCGGGGCAATTGGACGAGTCTGACAGGGTGGGGAATCGCAGCGGCGACGTTCATGCTGCGAGTCATTATCAATAACCGTCGGGAAGCGCCATAGGCGATGTGCCGGAAGTCAGACTACCGGGTAGCGCAGCCGCCCGATGAAGCGCGACAGGCTGGGCCGGTGCGCGGTGCGGGCGAGGAAGCCGGCCTTGGCCTTTTCGAACTTCATGATGCCTTCGATGCGGCGCGCGAGGAAGGCGCGCGTGTCGGCATGGCCCTCGCTGTCGTCCTGCAGGAACACCATTATCGTCGCGACATAGATGCCGCCGAGCAGGGTCCGCTTGGTATAATGGTTGTAATCGGTCGCGGTGTCGCCGGCCAGTCGCCACATCACATCGGCCGAGCGCCAGCCGAGCTTCGCGGCGCGCACCGAGTTTTGCGGCATCGCGAGCACGGCGATCGCGCGGCGCAACGCCTCGCGATTGGCGGCGAGGATGTCGAGCCGCGCCTCGACCAGCGCGGTGATCTTCACGCGAATCTTCATCGCGGCGAGCGCTTCGGGAGTGACGCGCGCGGCCATGTCGCGATCGACGCTGGCAAACCACGAATCGATCATCATCGCCGGATCGCCAAAGGCGAGCCGCGCGACGTCGTGATCCACCCCGAGGCTGTCGGCCGCCGCAAGCAGCGCCGCATTGCTCCAGCCATCGAAGGCGGCGTTGGCGGCGATCGCGGGCGCGAGCGCGTCGCGCAGTTCGTCGAGCGTTGCGTCTGCGAGGTTCATAGCGTCGATTTAGGCTCACCGGCGGCGGAGGCAAGCTTTTGTGCCCGGGCGCGCTCGCCGGCACCGCTCTGCCGCACCAGCACGAGCGCGGCCGCGACCATGAACGCGCCAACCAGGTCCGCCCCCGCAAGCCCCTCGTCGAACAGCGCCCAGCCGAACGCCGCGCCGACCACCGGCTGGATCAGCAATGCGATGCCGATCACCAGCGGAGTGAGATGCCCCAGCGCATAGATCATGCAGCCCTGCCCGATCAGCTGGCTCACCACCGCGAGCGCGATCAGCGGCCACCAATTGCCCGGCATCACCTGCTCGCCAAGCATCAGCGCGAGGATCAGCAGCGGCGGGATCGTCGCAAGCGAGGACACAGCAAGCGCCGGGATCGGAGCGAGGCGCTCGCGCGCTCGCGCCATCAGGATGAAGTAGATCGCGTAGAGCAGCCCGGCGAACAGGCAGAACAGGTCGCCGACGAGATGCTGGGACGAGAGGCTCGCCGAGCGGCCGAGTAGCAGCGCCCCGCCGATCGCGGCGAGCGCCAGCGCCAGCCCCTGCAAGCGCGTCGGCCACATCCGCGCGACAAGGAAGCCGTAGATCGGGAAGAGCAGCGTTGCCGAATTGCCGAACAGGGTCGCATTGGCGAGCGTGGTGCGGACGATGCCGAGATGCCAGCTGGCGAGATCGGCGGCGAAAGCGAGCCCCGCGATCGTCAGCACGCCCCATAATCCGCGCGAGGCGCGGACCGGCCGATCGCCCGTCGCCACTGCCGCAGCGAGCAGCAAAGGCGTCGCGAGCCCGAGCCGCCAGAATCCGGCGGCGACGGGCCCGACATCGGTGAGGCGCACGAACAGCGCGCCTGAGGCAAGCGCGATATTGGCGACGACCAAGGCGATCAGCGCCGTCGCGGCATGGCTTCGGGCCGGGATAGTTTTCCTTGGGGATGCGGCGTCCTGCATAGCGCCCTGTAGCGTCCTATCTGGCAGAGGTCACAACTCAGAAGGTACGTTCCCCGATGCCCAGCCTGTTCGATCCCATCCAGTTCGGCGCGATCCACTTGCCGAACCGCATCCTGATGGCGCCGCTGACCCGCGGCCGCGCGACACGCGCGCACGTGCCGACGCCGATCATGGCGGACTATTATGCGCAACGCGCCGGGGCGGGACTGATCATCTCGGAGGCGACGGGGATTAGCCAGCAGGGGCTCGGCTGGGCCTATGCGCCGGGGCTGTGGACCCACGAGCAGGTCGAGGCATGGAAGCCGGTGGTCGCCGCGGTGCATGACGCCGGCGGACGGATCGTCGCGCAGCTCTGGCATATGGGCCGGCTGGTCCATCCGGACTTTCTCGGCGGCGAGGCGCCGGTCTCGGCATCGGCGAACACCGCCCCGGGCAGCGTGCGCACCTATGCCGCCGAGGATAGCGGCGAGATCAAGCGCCCGTACGAGCAAGCCCGTCCGCTGCGCACCGACGAGATCCCTGGCCTGCTCGACGATTACGAGAACGCCGCGAAGAACGCGATCCGCGCCGGTTTCGACGGGGTGCAGATCCACGCGGCCAATGGCTATCTGATCGACTCGTTCCTGCGCGACAATTCGAATTTCCGCGACGACGAATATGGCGGGTCGATCGACAACCGCATTCGCCTGCTCGATCAGGTGACGCGCCGCGTGGTCGATACCGTCGGCGGCGACCGCACCGGCGTGCGGCTCTCGCCCAACGGCGAAGTGCAGGGAGTCAATGACAGCAATCCGGCCCCCTTGTTCGAAGCGGCGGCGGCGAAGCTCGACGAGATCGGCATCGCGTTCCTCGAAATGCGCGAGCCGCGCCCGGAAGGTACGCGCGGAATCCCCGATCATCCGCCAGTCCATCCGGTGATCCGCAAGGTGTTTAAGGGGCCGCTGGCGCTCAATTCGGATTATCATGCCGAGGACGCCCAGGCGGCGCTCGACGCGGGCGAAGCAGATGCGATCGCTTATGGCCGGCCCTTCCTCGCCAACCCCGATCTGCCGGTCCGGCTCGCGGAAAAGCTGCCGCTCAATCCGCAGCGCGAGGAGCTGTTCTATATCGGCGGTGCCGAGGGCTATACCGATTACCCGAACTGGGACGAATCTCAGGCGGCCTGATCGAGTCGATCGAGCCAGCTGGTGCTGGCGGCCCGGAGCTGCGCGCGCAGCTTCGGGCCAAACGCCAGCGCGAAGACCAGGAATATCGCCAGCGGCCAGAACCAGAAGCTCAGCACGACGAACAATGCGATCGCGACTGCGGCAACCCAGCGCAGGTTGAGCAGCTGCGCGCGGTTGGTGAAGTTAAGCCGGATCGTGCGGGGCGCCTTGTCATCGAACCAGCGCTTGGTGACGAACACGCCCGGGTCGATCCCGGCGCCATCCTTTGTCGCTCCCCTCCCGCTTGCAGGGGTCGCGGGAGGACCTGTCAGATCGTGGGGAGCGGCTCCAATGGCGCCTCCTCTGGACCCCGCAAGCGGAAGGGGCACATGAGACGAAGCAGGCTTGCCCGTCCGCGTGTCGATCACTTCCAGCCGGCGTCCGCGCTCCACCACTTTGTAGCGGGGGGGCGGCACCTGCATGGCTCAGCCGAACCGGCTCTTGAGCGCCAGCATGGCCAGCGCCGCCTTGGCGGCTTCTCCGCCCTTGTCCTTCTGCTCGCGATCGGCGCGGACCAGCGCCTGTCCCTCATTTTCGACCGTCAGGATGCCGTTGCCGATCGGCACGCCGTCGAGCGCCAGCGCCATCAGCCCGCGCGCGCTCTCGCCCGCGACGATCTCGAAATGGTACGTCTCGCCGCGGATCACCACGCCGAGCGCGACAAAGGCGTCGTACTCCCCCGTCTCGACCGCCAGCGCGACTGCACCCGGGATTTCGAGTGCGCCGGGGACCGTGACGGTCTCGTAGTCATGCCCGGCCTCCTGCAGCGCGGTGCGCGCCCCATCGAGCAGCATGTCGTTGAGATGGGCGTAGAAGCGGGCTTCGACGATCAGAACGCGGGCCATCAGTTTTCCGTATCGATTGCGCGCTCGCCGACGATCGACAGGCCATAGCCGTCGAGCCCGATGAGCGTGTGGTGGGTGTTGGTGAGCAGGATCATGTCCTGCACGCCGAGTTCGGTGAGGATCGTCGCGCCGACACCGTAGTCGCGCAGCTCGTCCATGTCGCGTGGTCCTAGCGTGCCGGCCCTCGCCTGCAAGGCGACACTGAACTGGTCCGGACGCGGCTTGTTGATCACCACGACCACGCCGGCGCCCTCTTCGCCGATGATCTCCATCGAGCGCCGGAGCAGCCCGCCGCGCCCGCCGCCTTCGCCGAAAATGTCGCTGAACGGCGACATTGCGTGCATGCGCACCAGAGTTGGCTTCGCCGGATCGACCTTGCCCTTGAGCAAGGCGACCTGCTCGCTCTCGGTCGCCTTGTTCCAGAAGGTGAGCGCCGTCCATTCGCCGCCCCATTGGCTGGTGAATCGCGCTTCGGCGCGCTTTTCGACGAGATGGTCGTGCCGGCGGCGATAGGCGATGAGATCGCGGATCGTACCGATCTTGAGATTGTGGAATTGGGCGAACGAGACGAGATCGTCCACGCGCGCCATCGTCCCGTCGTCCTTCATGATCTCGCAGATCACGCCCGAGGGATTGAGCCCGGCGAGCCGCGCGACATCGACCGCCGCCTCGGTATGGCCGGTGCGGACCAGCACACCGCCGTCGCGCGCGACGAGCGGGAAGACGTGACCCGGCGTGACGATCGCGTCCTTGCCCTTCGACGCATCGATCGCGACCGAGATGGTGCGCGCGCGGTCCGCGGCGGAGATGCCGGTCGTCACGCCCTCGCGCGCCTCGATCGAGACGGTGAAGGCAGTCTCGTGCCGCGTGCCGTTGTTGCGCGACATCAGATCAAGCCCGAGCTGATCGACGCGCTCCTTTGTCATCGCGAGGCAGATCAGTCCGCGGCCGAACCTGGCCATGAAGTTGATCGCGTCGGGAGTGGCCATCTGGGCGGGGATGACGAGATCACCCTCGTTCTCGCGGTCCTCGTCGTCGACGAGGATGAACATCCGGCCGTTTCGGGCCTCGTCGATCAGCTCCTCGGGCGAGGACAGGAAGCCGTGCTTGAGCAGGGCGAGTTCAGGCTTTGCCACGAAGCGACTCCATGCGCTGGAGATAACGGGCAAGCACGTCGATCTCGAGATTGACCGCCTGCCCGGGTTGCAAGGACCCGAATGTAGTGACGGCGGCGGTGTGGGGAATGATGTTGAGCATCAGATTTACGCCCGACGCGGTGTCCTCGATTGCATTGACGGTGAGCGAGACGCCGTCGACGGTGATCGAGCCCTTGGCCGCGACATAGGGAGCGAGCGCCTTGCCGGCGGCGATCGTCAGCCGATGCGACCCGCCCTCCTCGCGCCATTCGGACACCGTGCCGATGCCGTCGACATGGCCAGTGACGATGTGCCCGCCGAGTTCGTCGCCGAGCCGCAGCGCGCGCTCGAGATTGAGCCGGCGGCCCGCGCGCCACATCTCCGCCGCGGTGCGCGACACCGTCTCGGCCGAGACGTCGAACGCGACTCGGCCGGGGGCCTTGTCGACCACCGTCAGGCAGACGCCCGAGCAGGAGATCGACGCGCCGAGATCGATCGTGTCGACATCGTAATTGGTGGTGACCTCGACGCGCAGGTCGCCCTGCTGCGTGGCGGCGGCGATAGTGCCGATATCGGAGACGATTCCCGTGAACATCAACTGCTCGCGTAGACTTCGAGCCGGTCGCTGCCAAGCATCCGCGTGTCGACGAGACGCCACTGGCCATGCGCGCCGGCGAGATCGGTGAGGCCGATCTCGCCGAGCGCGGGCTTGCCGCTCCCGAGCACGATCGGCGCGCGATAGAGCAGCAGCCGATCGACCAGCCCTTGGCGGAGGAATGCGGCAGCGGTTTCGGCGCCGCCCTCGACGAGAAGGTGGTCGACGCCTTCAAGCGCGGCGATGTCGGCTGGTTCGCTCAGACCGACCCAATCGCCATCCCCCCTTTCGCGAGGGTGACGGGTAAGAAAAAGGCGGCGCGGCGAACGTGGCCCCAGCCCTGGAAGCCGTACGTCGAGGCGGGGTGCATCCACCTCCACCGTACGCCGCCCTACGAGGATCGCCTCGTGCCGCGCGCGTTCGAGATGGGCGTGCGCGCGCGCCTCTGGCCCCGTGATCCAGCGGCTCTCGCCTGAGGCGAGCGCAATGCAGCCATCCAGCGAGGTCGCAAGCTTGAGCGTGACGAAGGGACGGCTCCTCGCCCGCCGGGTCAGGAAGCCCGCCATCGCCGCACGCGCAGCGTCCTCGCCGATGCCTTCGACCACCTCGCTCCCCGCATCGCGCAGCCGCGCCGCCCCTTGGCCGTTGGTACGCGGATCGGGATCGCCGAGCGCGATCACGACGCGGGCGAGTCCGGCAGCGACGAGCAGGTCGGCGCAGGCAGGGCCACGGGGAGACATGTGCGCGCAAGGCTCGAGCGTCACGTAACAAGTCGCGCCGCGCGACTTTTCGCCGGCTTCGGCGAGCGCCATCGCTTCGGCGTGCGGGCGGCCTCCGGGCTGGGTCCACCCGCGCCCGACGACGCGGCCGTCCTTCACCAGCACGCAGCCGACATTGGGATTGGGAGCGGTGCGCCCGCGCGTCCGCTCGCACAATGCCAGCGCCGCGCCCATCCAGCGCGCGTCGATCAGAAGCCCCAATTTTCGAGCTTGTCGTCGAGTCGCTTGAATTCGGCCTGCCGCGCCTTGCGCCTTTTCTCGAGCTCGGCCTTGGCGATGTTGCGCTTCGCCTGGTCGATCACCTGCTGCTTGCGGATCTGTTCGTCGGTCCGCGTGATCGGCCATTGCTCGACATAGATGATGTTGCGCTCATACGGTTTCTTGAAGCTCGAATCCTTCACGAACGCCCACAATATCAGCGTCGTCAGGGTGAGCGACAGCAGCAGGAATCCCACCTCGTGCCGGCGGCGCATGGCGAGGAATGCGCGCAGGTCGCGATACGCACGAAGCGGCGAGAAGAATTTGAGAAAGGTCATTCTGGAGCGAAGATAAGGACGCGGGGGCTCCAGGGCAAACCCCCGCGCCGGCCAGTCGCTAATCCAGGCGGCATGGCCAGAAACGAATCACTGATTCTTGATTTCGAAGCGGACGGTCATCGTCTTCCAGCTTTCCTGCGGCACGCCGCCCCGGGTGGCCGGCTTGAAGCGCCATTTGGCCAGCGCGTGACGCCGGGTCGCCTCGAAAAAGGCGTCGCTGGTGGCGCTGACCGCTTCGGCGGCGCGCACCCGGCCGTCGGTGCCGATCAGCACCTTGATCCGGACGAGGCCGTCACGTTCGGCGCGCAGCTCGGTTGACGGGTAACCGGGCTGGAAGTCGCGGGAGAAGCGCATGTCCTGTTCGGCGCCGATCAGCGGCGGAAGCGGCGCGGGGGGCTCGGCAGTCGTGGGTGGACCCGGCTCTGCGTTGACAGGGGGCAGCGGCGGAAGCGGCGGATATTCCTCGAACGTCGTCCTGGTGGGGTTTTCACTACGGGTTGGAGCATAGGGCTCGGGCGCCGTCGGGGGCTGGATCGTCATGCGCTCGTTCCGGGGGACGGGCTTTGCCTCGTCGAGCGGTGGCGGCACCGGCGGGTCCCGAAGTGGAATGATGGTAATGCGCTTCTCGGGGCCCCCCGGAATGACGTTGGGCGCAGCGAAGATCAGCCCGGCGATCAGCGCGCCGTTGATCAGGAAGGCGGCCCCGAAGCTGACGGTGCGGGACTGGGGCGGTGCGTAGCGTTCGGCATGCATGTTGCTCTCCATCCATTGACCGGTCTGGTGCCGGTTTCGGTGATGATACAACGTAACATACAAGAGGTAAATAGGTTGCCTATCCTGCTGCCGCGAGCCGTGCCAGCGCACGATCCTTGCCGATAAGCGGCAGCAACGCCGCCATATCCGGGCCATGCGCGCGCCCGGTAAGTGCGAGTCGCAGCGGCAGGAACAGCGCCTTGCCCTTGCGTCCGGTCGTCGCCTTGAGGCTGCCGGTGAGCGCGTGCCAAGGGTCGGTCAACCAATCGATCTCGGCGGCTGCCTGCGCCGCCTGTGCGAGATAAAGGAGGTCTTCGGCGGACTGCTCGACGGGGTCGATCGGTCCTTCGACCACCTGCCACCAATCTGCTGCCTCGTTGACCGTGGAAAGATTGGGCCGGATCGCTTCCCAGCCTTCTGACGTCATGCCGTCGGGAAGCCGTGCCGCGACCAAATCGAAATCGAGCTGGTGGACGATGCGCGCATTGAGCTGGGCGAGCTCGGTTTCGTCGAACCGCGCCGGGGCGCGGCCGAAGCGGGCGAAGTCGAAGCCGGCGATCAGCGGCGCGGGATCGATATGCGGCTCGACCGGGTCGCTGGTGCCGATCCGGGCGAGCAAGGCGATTAGCGCCTGCGGCTCGATGCCGGCCTCGCGGAAATGGTCGACGCCGAGCGAGCCGAGCCGTTTGGAGAGCTTGCCCTCGCTGCCGGTGAGCAATGCCTCGTGCGCGAAGGCGGGCGGCGTTCTACCGAGCGCGTCGAACATCTGGAGCTGGGTCGCGGTGTTCGTGACATGATCCTCGCCGCGCACGACATGCGTGATGCCCATGTCGACATCATCGACCACCGAGGGAAATAGATAGAGCCACGAGCCGTCGCCGCGGCGGATCACAGGGTCGCTCATCGTCTTCGCGTCGAAGCCCTGGGGCCCGCGGACGAGATCGACCCACGCGATCGGCGTGTCGTGATCGAGCTTGAACCGCCAGTGCGCACGCCGGCCCTCGGCTTCCAGCGCGGCACGATCGGCTGCGCCCAGCGACAGCGCGGTGCGCTCGTAGATCGGCGGCAGACCGCGTCCGAGCAGGACCTTGCGGCGCAGCTCGAGCTCCTCCGGCGTCTCATAGGCCGGGTAGATCCGGCCCGCCGCCACCAGCTCGGTGAACCGCGCCTCATAGCGATCGAACCGCGCCGACTGGCGCTCCTCGCCATCGGGCACGAGCCCGAGCCATCCCAGATCGGCGCGGATCGAGTCGACGTGCCGCTCTTCCGAACGCGCCCGATCGGTGTCGTCGATGCGCAGCAGGAAGCGCCCGCCATGCGCCCGGGCGAACATCCAGTTGTGGAGCGCGGTGCGCAGATTGCCGACATGGAGCGTACCGGTCGGGCTCGGGGCGAAGCGGGTGGTCACCGTCATGCTCGCCGGACTAGGCTCGGCGCGCTTTAGCGGCAATGCCCCTTTGCCTCTCCCGTTCCCCGTCCTAAGGGGAGGGCCAGGGACCAGCGGACGGAGCGCGCGCATATGAAATTGATGGCCGGCAATTCGAATCTGCCGCTCGCCAGCGCAATCGCGGGCTATCTCGAGATTCCGCTGACCCAGGCCAATGTCCGCCGCTTCGCCGACGAGGAGATCTTCGTCGAAATCCTCGAGAATGTCCGCGGTGAGGACGTGTTCGTGCTCCAGTCGACCAGCTATCCGGCCAACGACAATCTGATGGAGCTACTGATCATGATCGATGCGCTGCGCCGCGCATCGGCCAAGCGGATCACTGCCGTTCTCCCTTATTTCGGCTATGCCCGGCAGGACCGCAAACCCGGTCCGCGCACCCCGATCTCGGCCAAGCTCGTCGCCAATCTGATCACCACCGCAGGCGCCAACCGCGTCCTTTCGGTCGACTTGCACGCCGGGCAGATCCAGGGCTTTTTCGACATCCCCACCGACAATCTGTTCGCCGCCCCGGTGATGTCGGCGGACATCACCACGCGCTTTCCGGGCAAGCAATGGATGGTGGTCTCGCCCGATGTCGGCGGCGTGGTACGCGCCCGCGCGCTCGCCAAAAGGCTCGACAACGCGCCGCTGGCGATCGTCGACAAGCGCCGCGAGCGGCCCGGCGAATCCGAGGTGATGAACATCATCGGCCAGGTCGAGGGGCGCTTTTGCATCCTGATCGACGACATCGTCGATTCGGCGGGGACCCTGTGCAACGCCGCGGCGGCTCTCAAGGCGGCGGGCGCTGAAGACGTCGTCGCCTATTGCACCCACGGCGTGCTCTCGGGAGGCGCGGTCGCGCGGGTCGACGCTTCGGCGCTGACCGAGCTGGTGATCACCGATTCGATCGGCAACCATATGGTGATCGCCGAGAGCGCCAAGACCCGCCACCTGACGATCGCGCCGTTGCTCGCCGAGGCGATCAAGCGCATCGCCGACGAGAGTTCTGTGTCGAGCCTGTTCGACTGAGCCTAGGCCACAGCCTCCCAGATCAGCGCGGCGCCGACGAGGATCATCAGGACGTAGATCGCGGTGTAGAAGCGCTCGGGCGCAATCCGGCGGACCAGCCACACACCCGCCAGGGTCGAGCAGAGCGCCAGCGGCAACAGCGCCGCGGCAGTCAGCAGATTCGCGCGGGTGAACTGGCCGAGCGCGGCATAAGCCGGCACCTTGATCCAGTTGATCGCGGCGAAGAACACGGCAGTCGTGCCGATCAACACGTCGCGGTCGAGCCCTCGCGGCAGCACCCAGAGCTGGAACGGCGGTTGTCCGGCATGCGCGATCTGGCTGGTGAAGCCCGACGCCGCGCCGAACACGGACCCCATCCATAACGGCCAGCGCGCAGCCTCGCGCGGCGCGGCGTGGCGCGCCGCCCACAGACGGTACGCACCGAACAGCATCGAGATCGCGCCGACTGCCGCCATGACGCCGCCCGGCGAGACGCTCGCGGCGAAAACATAGCCCAGCCAGATGCCGAGCACCGCGCCCGGCATCATCCAGCCGAGCAGCCGCCAATCGACCGTCCGGCGGAACGCCCACACCCCGACCACGTCCTGCGCGATCAGGATCGGCAGCAGGATCGCCGCGGCGCGCACCGGATCGACCGCGAAGGTCAGCATCGGCAGCGAGAGCGCGCCCATGCCGGCGAACCCGCCCTTGGCGAATCCGAGCAGTATCACCGCGGGGATGGCGAGCGCGTAGAAATGCCAGTCGGTGAGCAACATGCCTCCAATCCAAGGCTCTTGCTTTCGCAGGAGCACGGTGGTGTTGAAACCCTCCATCTTGCCTCTCTTGTCAAAGCGCCTAATCGGAACGCGGCAATAGGAGGCGCGGATGGCAGAGGATCGCTCTGGGCAAATTGCTGTGATGTTCGTCT
>JASLBO010000066.1 GCA_030146605.1 Sphingomonas sp.
GTAGGAAATCGGCTTGACCTGGACGGCCCCTGCTACGCAGGACGCCGAAACGGAGGATCGACATGCGACGAGTGCTGACCATGGGACTGTTTCTGGCGCTGGCCGGGTGCGGCGGCGCCGAAGAGGCGAAGGAAAAGGCCCCGCCGGTCGCGAAGCTTGCGTCGAAGCCCATGCTGGGCAGCGTTAATCTCAACCTTCCGGTGCGGGCATCGGGCGCCCGCCCCGATTGGGCGATCCACATCGCGCCGGGCACGATCGCTTATGCCGACACCCCCGATATGGCGAACCCGACCGACTTCTATCCGGTGAGCCCCAGGCTGGCTGACGGCCGCGCGGTGTTCGAGACCAGGACGCCCGAGGCCGAGCGGGTGACGATCACGCTGACGGCCAGGACCTGCACCGCGGGCAAGCAGGCGCTGCCCTTGACCGCGGAGGCGCGGATCGGCGCGCGGACGCTGCGCGGCTGCGCGGGCCCGGTATCGCGCCTCGTGCGTCGCACTGCCGAGACGGGCGAAGGCAATTCGGCGGAGGCAAAGTGAGCGCCGGACAGCCGATGCTCGAAATCTGCGTCGATAATCCGGCGGGGCTCGAGGCAGCTGTTGCCGGAGGTGCCGACCGGATCGAATTATGCTCGGCGCTGGAACTCGGCGGGCTGACGCCGTCGGCAGCGCTGCTCGACCTGGCGGTGCGGACCGGATGCCCCGTGCACGTGATGATACGTCCGCGCGCGGGCGGCTTCGTGGTTGCGGAGGAAGAAGCTGCGTTGATGGTCGAGGAGATCCGCCTCGCGACCACGCGCGGCGCAGCGGGGATCGTGGTCGGTGCGCTGGCGGCCGATGGCGGGCTCGATCGGGACAGGCTGGCGCGTTTTCGCGACGCGGCAGGCGACGCGACGATCGTGCTGCACCGCGCGATCGATCTGGTGCCCGATCCGGTGGCGGCAGTGCGCGAGGCCGCCGCGCTTGGTTATGACAAGATTCTCAGTTCGGGCGGCGCGCTGACTGCGGTCGAAGGAATGACGACGCTGGCGGCGATGGTGGAAGCAGCCGGGGCGGGGCCGTCGATCATCGCCGGATCGGGGGTCACGCCCGACAATGTCGCGCGGCTGATCGCCGGCACAGGCGTGCGCGAGGTGCATGGGTCGGCGAGCCGCCGGGGCGCCGAACCCGATGCTGCTGCGCGAAGGCTCGGCTTCGCGACCGGGCCGCGCCGGGAAACGGATGCGGGGATCGTGGCGGCGCTGCGAACGGCGCTGGCTGAGGGAGGACGGGCTTGAGCTGATTCCTCCCCCGCTGCGCGAGGGAGGAATGGGTGAGCGGCTCGGGCTCAGCTCAGATATCGCGCCAGCGCCTGCCACTCCGGAAGCTTGGCGTCGAAGCCGATGGTGTGGAGCGGGCTGCTCGAAGGCAGGGCCACGATCGTGTAGCGGTCGGCCGCGGTGCCCAGTTGCTTGACGCCGTGGCGCAGCGCGGTGCCGCCGTTGAACGCGATCGCGCGCAGATCGGGCAGGCCGGCGGCGAGCGCGGCCACGTCATGCCCTTCGACGTCGCGCATCGCCGCGTCCGTGCTGCCGGTGCGATGCGCGCTGGCGACGACGTCCCAGAGTCCGATCTGCGCGGCGAGCAGCGCCTCCAGACGCCGTTCGTAGGAATGGGCGGCGAGATCGCATCCGGCTGCCGGGGAGATCAGCCGCCAGAACTGGTTCTGCGGATGCGCGTAATAACGCTGCTCGGCCAGCGAGCGCTCGCCCGGAAGCGAGCCGAGGACGAGCAGGCGGGTGCGGAGATCGACGACCGGCGCAAAACTATGCTTGCGGAGCACGCGCTGCCGGGATGTCGGTGTGCCTGAAGTCGTCACCTTTGAACAGCAGGGACTCGTCGTACAGGATGTCCGCATGATCGATCGATAGCATGGCGCCCTCCCACCGCTCGCGGCTTCCGCGAATGAGGGCATAAAAGGCGTCTTCGCGCGCCCGAACGGCATCCGGCTGCAGGGCCTGATCGCGTTCGACGTCGCGCAATCTCCGCCGCACAGCTTCCGTAACTGCCTCAGAAACAGTCGTACCGGTCGTACTTGCGAGGCGTTCGGCGAGTTCTCGAGCCTCCACACTTTTGATGGTGAGTTCCGCACCCATTTCTACCTCCGGCACATCTTTCTACCATCACTTGCATGCGTATCAAAGAAGCGTAGCATCCCGCCATGGCGCGCACGATCACCCGTTATGCCGATTTCTGGCCCTATTATCTGCGCGAGCATGCCAGGCCCGAGACGCGGCGGCTGCATTATATCGGAACCGCGCTGACCTTCCTGTTCCTTGCGGTCGCGCTGGTGCAGGGCGGCTGGTGGTGGCTGCTGGTGCCGCTCGCCGGCTATGGCTTTGCCTGGGGCGCGCATTTCGGCGTCGAGAAGAACCGGCCGGCGACCTTTACCTATCCCTTGTGGTCGCTGTTCTCGGATTATCGCATGTTCTTCCTGTGGCTGGGCGGGCGGCTGGGGCCGCATCTCAAGCGCGCGGGCGTCGCCGCATAGTTTCGCTTGCTTGCGGTGCGGGGGGCGGCAGCCCTATCTAGCCGGCATGCATGTGACATCGGATACGCTGGCCCTCATCGGCAACACCCCGCTCGTGCGGCTCAAGGGGCCGAGCCAGGCGACTGGCTGCGACATTTTCGGCAAGTGTGAATTCGCCAATCCAGGAGCCTCGGTAAAGGACCGCGCGGCCTTGTTCATCGTCCAGGATGCCGAGGAGCGCGGGGCGATCGCGCCCGGCGGGACGATCGTCGAAGGAACTGCGGGGAATACCGGGATCGGGCTCGCGCTCGTCGCCAATGCCAAGGGCTACAAAACGATCATCGTGATGCCCGAGACGCAGAGCCGCGAGAAGATGGACACACTGCGCGCGCTCGGCGCCGAGCTGGTGCTGGTGCCGGCGGCGCCCTATTCGAACCCCGGGCATTTCGTCCACACGTCGCGCCGCATCGCCGAGGAGACGCCCAATGCGATCTGGGCCAACCAGTTCGACAATATCGCCAATCGCCGCGCGCACATCGCCGGCACCGCCGAAGAGATCTGGAGCCAGATGGACGGCCGGATCGACGGGTTCACTTGCGCGGTGGGTACGGGCGGAACGCTCGCCGGCGTGAGCCTCGGGCTCAAGGCGAAGGACGACAAGGTGTGCATTGCGCTGAGCGATCCCCATGGCGCGGCGCTGTATGATTATTATGCCTGCGGCGAGCTCAGGTCCGAAGGGGTGTCGGTCGCCGAAGGGATCGGGCAGGGGCGGATCACCGGCAACCTCGAGGGCGCGCTGGTCGACACCCAGTTCCGCATATCCGATCAAGAAGGACTCGAATGGATGCGGCGGTTGCTCGACGAGGAGGGGCTGTGTCTCGGGCTCTCCTCGGGGATCAATGTCGCGGGCGCAGTGCGGCTGGCGAAGCAACTCGGGCCGGGCAAAAGGATCGTGACGATCCTGTGCGACACCGGCTTCCGCTACCTGTCGACGCTCTACAATCCCGAGTGGCTGCACGCCAAGGGCCTCCCGGTTCCAGACGGCCTGGAGGCGGCCTGACGGTTCGTCTCGACAAAGGTGGGTCGAGGCGTTACATTTATGCCACAGCTATGAAGTCGGGATCGCAAGACTCACAGCAGGCGATGCAGCGTGTCCGGGTTGGTATGACCGGGCTGGCGATGGTGCTGGTGCTGATCGGATTGGCCAGCGCGATCTTCTCCTCCGCCAATCGCGACGAGCCGGTTTCGGCGATCGGCGCGCCCAACGCGATGGTGGTCGCCAACATGACCGAAGAACCCGGCAACACCGCCGACAAGGGCAAGGACGAGCCGCTCGCCGAACTCGGCGTCGCGCCCAGCACTTCGTCGACCGACGCTGCATCCGAAGGGCAGCCCTCCCAAGACTGACGGGATGATCCGGGGCGCGGGGAAAGCGCATCCGTTCGGTCCCTGCCGAGTCGCAGGGGGTTTGAAGCGATTCCTCCGCGGTTGTCGCAGGTTCGCCGCGGAAGCTGCTGCCGCTCAAAGATATCTCGAAAACAGAGCATCGGGGACGCCGTCGAAGGCTCGCGTCTGCGCCGGAAGAAACAAGTGAAGAACATATCACGTCCGTAAGTAAAACATCTGCTTTTGGAGAGGTAAAGTGGGGCAAAATCCCGTGCTGTCCCCGCATTTACCGTTGTGTCCCGGTAACGTTTGTGATCAAAGGTGGAGCTCAGGGGCACGAACCCTTTCACCGTGAGAGCAAGGGCCGGAGTGGCGGCAGGGAGCCGCGATTCCGGAGGCGGGGAAGGCGTGCCCAAAAGGGGTTTGGGCGTGGCGGACAGGGAGCTCTTCGAGGGATTTGCGCTCCAGGCGGTCGACCTGAAGGGTCGCGTCGCCATTCCCGCCGACCTGCGCGCCGCCGCCGAACGCAATTCCGACATCCGCCAGATCGTCGTCGGGCTCCATTCCGAGGATCCGTGCCTCTCCGCGCACGATCTGAGCTGGTCCAAGGAGAAATACGAGCGGATCGATCGCAAGGAAGCGCTTGCCGAGGAGCGCGGTGCCGAGGTCGACACGCGCGCCAAGCGCCGTGCCTTCGGTCAGGTCGAGAAGGCCCCGTTCGATGAGAGCGGCCGCTTCGTGATCCCGCCTTTCTTCCGGATGAAGGCGAAGATCGGCAAATGGGCGTTCTTCAACGGCAGCGGCGAGACATTCGACGTCTGGGCGCCCGAAGTGCTCCTCGCCGATGACAATGCCGATCCGGGCCTGCGCGAAATCTGCGAATATCTTTGCCAGTCGAAGGGCGTGAAGCTGTGAGCGCCCCCCATATCCCCGTGCTGCTCGGCGAAGTGGTCGACGGGCTCGCCATCGTGCCCGGCGAGCGCCACGTCGACGCGACGTTCGGCGCGGGCGGCTATACCGACGCCATCCTCGAGCGGGGTGCCGAGGTGGCCGCTTTCGATCGCGACCCCCATGCGATCGAAGGCGGCCAAACCCTCGTCGCCAAGGCGGACGGGCGGCTGATCCTGATCGAGGCGCCGTTCAGCCAGATGGAAGGCGAACTCACCCGCCGCGGCCTGGTACCGGTCGACGGCGTGACGATGGATATCGGCGTCTCGTCGATGCAGCTCGACCAAGCCGAGCGCGGTTTCTCGTTCCAGAACGACGGTCCGCTGGACATGCGGATGAGCCAGGAAGGGATGACCGCCGAGGAGTGGCTCAACACCGCAGACGAGGAAGAGATCGCTAACGTTTTATTTAATTATGGCGAGGAGCCCAAGTCTCGCCGAGTCGCCCGCGCGATCGTCTCCGCACGACCCCTTAAGCGGACTTCCGAACTGGCGAACGTGGTTAGAAAATCCTTAAACCATAAGCATTACGACAAGAAGGACCCGGCTACCCGGACCTTTCAGGCGATCCGAATCCACCTCAACCGCGAGCTCGATGAACTCGCGGAGGGGCTGGCTGCGGCCGAGCGCGTGCTCAAGCCTGGCGGGCGGTTGGCGGTGGTCACGTTCCACTCGCTCGAGGACCGCATGGTGAAGCGGTTCCTGCGCGAGCGGAGCGGCAGCGAGCCCGCCGGCTCGCGGCATCGTCCGATGGCCGGCCCCCGGGCCAAGCCGAGTTTCGAGACCCCCGCCAAGGCCGTCCGGCCCGGCGAGGAAGAAGTAGCGCGTAACCCGCGCGCCCGGTCTGCGACGCTGCGCGTAGCGCGTCGGACGGCTGCGGCGCCCTGGGGTAGTGAGGGAGTGAACTGATGGCAGTGCAGGGCTTCAACGGACTGGGATGGTTCCTGTGCGGCGTTGTCGTGGCGCCGGCATGCTACCTCGTGAACTCGCATGGCGCCGCCGAACAGGCGCGGCTCAACGCGACCAAGCTGGCGATCATCCAGGCGCAGCGGGACATTCGCGGGCTCGAGACCGAGTTCAACACGCGCGCGAACATGGCGCAGCTCGAGCGCTGGAACGGCGACGTACTTGCGCTCGCCGCGCCCGCGCCGCAGCAATATCTGGCGAACGAGATGGCGCTGGCCAGTCTCGGCCAGCAGCCGGCCGACATTGAAGTCGCCGCATTGGTCGTGCCGGCCGGCGCGCCCGCGATGCAGACCGCAACCCAGGTTGTGGTGCCTGCCGCTGATCCGGTGCAGGCGCTGCCGCAAGCCGTTGCGTCGACAAAGAGCGTGGCGCAGCAGGACGGAGAGCTTCGCAAGCTGATGAAGAAGGCAGACCGCCAGGCGATCGCCTCGGTGGATCGGGGCGTATTGAGCGCCTCGATGATGGACGATCTGCGCAAGCTGGCGAAGCGCGAGAAATTGGCGCTCCGTTGATCGTCGTCGTCGCCCCGCCGGCCCGGCAGGGCCGTACGGGCGGTGCCCGTCAGGCGCTCGTCGCCGTCGCCCAGGTGCGGCTGATGATCCTGTCGCTGCTATTCGGCGCCGGCATGCTGGTGGTGATCGGCAAGCTGGCATTGCTCGCGCTGTGGGCCGAGCCGGCCGTCGCACGCGACATGGCGCTGGCGCTGATCCCGCCGCGCGGCGATATCGTCGACCGCAACGGGGCTCCGCTCGCGCGCAGCATCGATGCATGGTCGATCGCGGTGCATCCCAACCAGATCATCGGCGACAAGGCCGCATTGGCGCAGAAGCTCGCCGAGCTGATCCCGGACAAGAGCGCCAGCCAATATTATGCTTTGCTCAACTCGGGCGGCAATTTCGCCTATCTGAAGCGCCGCGCGATGCCGGAACTGGTCACCGCGATCAACACGCTCGGCGAGCCGGGCATGGAATTCCAGCGCGAGCCCGACCGGCTCTATCCGCAATCGAACATGGCGGCGCACGTCCTCGGCTTCCTCGACGCGCAGGGGCGCGGCGTTTCGGGGATGGAAAAGATCCTCGAACGGCAGCTGAGCGATCCGGCGCGGCGCGGCAAGCCGGTGGCCTTGTCGATCGACACGCGCGTGCAGGCGGCACTCGAAAACGAGCTCGGCCGCGCGATGACGGATCTGCAAGCGCGGGGCGCCGCGGGGGTGATCCTCGACGTGCGCACCGGCGAGATCATGGCGATGACGTCGCTGCCCAGCTTCAATCCCAATGCGCTGCCGGGCGCGGCGCCGCCCAACAACGTCATCCAGAGCGTCTACGAGCTCGGTTCGACCTTCAAGCCCCTCGCAGTCGCCGCGGCGATCGATTCGGGCGCGATCACGTCGATGGCGCGGCGCTTCGACGCGACCAGGCCGCTGCAGGTGGGCCGCTTCACGCTCAGCGACGATCCGGGCGACGAGCAATTCCGCTGGCTCAACATCCCCGAGACGCTGGTTTATTCGTCGAACATCGCCACTGCGCGGATCGCCGACGAACTCGGCGCACCGAGGATGCAGGATCTGTTCCGCCGGCTGGGCTTTGACCGGCGTCCGGCGATCGAGCTCGGCGGCGCAAAGCCGCTCTGGCCGACTTACTGGGGCAGAGTGACGGTGATGACCACCGCCTACGGGCATGGCATCGCCGTGACGCCGCTGCATCTGGCCAATGCCTATGCGGTGATGGTCAATGGCGGCATTTTGCGGCCGACGACCTTGCTCAAGGTCGATCCGGACAAGGTCCCCGCCGGGGAGCGCGCGCTCAAGGAATCGACCAGCCTGCGGATGCGCCAGCTGCTGCGGCTGATCGTGACCAAGGGCACCGGTCGCAAGGCCGACGCGCCGGGCTTTCGCATCGGCGGCAAGACCGGGACCGCCGAAGCGGCATCGGCGGGCGGCTATGACAAGCATCGCAACGTCTCGACCTTCGCGGCGGCTTTCCCAATCGACGCGCCGCGTTATGTGGTGGTCGCCATGCTCGATTCGCCCAAGGCAAATGCCAATACCCCCCGCACTACTGCAGGCTGGACCGCCGCTCCCGTCGTGGGACGCGTGGTCGCCCGCACCGGCGCGCTGTTGGGGGTCACCCCCGAGAATGGACGCGATATCGACGTGAGCGAAATGCTCCCGCTGATCTGGCAAGGGCCGGGCGCGGCCAAGGCAGCCCGGTGAAGCTGGGTGCGCTGACCGGCGGCGATGAGAGCGCCGCGATTACGGGCTTCGCGATCGACCACCGGAAGGTAGCCCCGGGAACGGTGTTCGGCGCCTTCGAAGGCGCGCGGGTCAATGGCGAGGATTTCATCCCGGCGGCGGTGAAGGCAGGCGCGATCGCGATCGTGGCCCGGCCGGGTGCCGTGATCGAGGGCGCGGTGCACATCGCCGACGTCAATCCGCGCGAACGCTTTGCCCGGCTGGCGGCGACGTTCTTCGCGCCGTTTCCGGAGACTGCCGTCGCCGTGACGGGGACCAACGGCAAGACGTCCACCGTGGAAATGACGCGCCAATTGTGGCGCATGGCGGGGCATCACGCGGCGTCGATCGGGACGCTGGGCGTCACGACATCCGACGACACGGTCTCGACCGGGCTGACCACTCCCGACGTCGTGACGTTCCTGGCGAATGTCGCCGGGTTGGCGCGCGAGGGCGTGACGCATGTCGCGTTCGAGGCCTCCTCGCACGGGCTTTCCCAATACCGGACCGAGGGGCTGCCAGTGCGGGCGGCGGCGTTCACCAATCTCAGCCGCGACCATCTCGATTATCATGGCGACATGGCAGCGTATTTTTGCGCCAAGCTCCGGCTGTTCGCGGATGTGCTCGATCTGGACGGGACGGCGGTGGTCTGGGCGGATGACCCGCACAGCCCGCGGGTCGAGGAACTTGCCCGGATGCGGGGCAACAAGCTGATCACGGTGGGTGAGCATGGCGAAACGCTCAAGCTGGTCGGGCGGGATCCGACCCTGCTGGGGCAGGGGCTGACGATCGAGGCCGGCGGCAATACGCATAAGGTGATGTTGCCGCTGATCGGCGCCTATCAGGCCGCGAACGCACTGACCGCGGCGGGGCTGGTGATCGCGACTGGCGGCGATGTCGCCGCGACGCTCGCCAATCTCGCACGGCTCCAGCCGGTGCGCGGGCGGATCGAACGTGCGGTGATCACGCGCAGCGGTGCGCCGGTCTATGTCGATTATGCGCATACCCCCGACGCGCTGGATGCGGCGATCGCGGCGTTGAAGCCGCATACCAGCGGACGGCTGATCCTCGTGTTCGGCGCGGGCGGGGACCGCGATACCGGCAAGCGCGAGCCGATGGGGCAGGCGGCGGTGGCCGGTGCCGATGTGGTGATCGTCACCGACGACAATCCGCGGAACGAAGATCCGGCGGCGATCCGCGCCGAAGTGCTCAAGGGTGCGCCCGGTGCGACCGAGATCGGCGGGCGGCGCGAGGCGATCGCCGCGGCGATCGGAATGGCCGAATCGGAGGATATCGTGCTGATCGCAGGCAAGGGCCACGAACAGGGGCAGATCGTCGGCGATCTCGTGCTGCCGTTCGACGATGTGAGCGTTGCCCGGGAATGCGCCGCGTGAGGGCACTTCTTCTTCTGAAGCCCCTCCCCTTCACGGGAGGGGTTGGGGGTGGGGCCTGTCCGTCTTACCGAGTCCATCGCCTGCGGACAGGCCCCACCCCTACCCCTCCCCTGAAGGGGAGGGGCTTGTGAAATCGCTTTGGACCTCCGACGAGATCGCTGCCGCTACGGCGGGCACCGCCTCGGCCAACTTCGACGTCACCGGCGTAACCTTCGACTCCCGTGAAGTCGGCTCCGGCGACCTGTTCCTGGCCCTGAACGGCGAGACCACCGACGGGCATCGCTTCCTCGATCAGGCATTCGCGCAGGGTGCGGCGGGTGCCGTGGTGTCGGAGCAGGCCGCACACCCCAATGTGCTGGTGGACGACACTACCGCCGCGCTCGATGCGCTGGGCATGGCCGCACGCGCTCGCATGCACGGCAAGGTGATCGGCGTCACCGGATCGGTCGGCAAGACCGGCACGAAGGAAGCGCTGTTCGCGGCGCTGGACCGCACGGATCCCGGCTGCGCGCATCGTTCGGTGAAGAGCTACAACAACCATACCGGCGTGCCGCTCAGCCTCGCGCGGATGCCGGCGAGCACGCGTTTCGGGGTGTTCGAGATGGGGATGAACCATTCCGGCGAACTGGCGCAGCTGACCCGGCTGGTGCGCCCGCATGTCGCGATGGTGACGACGATCGCGCCGGCGCATATGGGGTTCTTCGCCAGCGAGGCGGCGATCGCCGACGCCAAAAGCGAGATCTTTCAGGGTCTCGAGCCCGGCGGTACCGCGATCGTGCCGTTCGACAGCCCGCATCGCGACCGGCTGATCGCCGCCGCCACGCCGCATGCGGCCAAGGTGGTGACCTTCGGCATGCATGACGGCGCCGATTACCGCGCAGTCGAGATGATGCGGGTCCGCACCGGCGGGACCTTCGTCACCGCGCGGTTCGGGCAACGCGAATTGAGCTTCACGATCGCCCAGCCGGGTGCGCATTGGGTCTCGAACGCGATGGGGATCCTCGCGGCCGTCGATGCGGCGGGCGGCGACATGGAAATGGCGGGGCTGGCGCTGGCCGAGATGGGCGGGCTCGCGGGTCGTGGTGCGCGGTTCATGGCGCAGGTACCGGGCGGCGAGGCGCTGGTGATCGACGAGAGCTACAACGCCAATCCCTCGTCGATGCGCGCGACGCTGGCGGTGCTGGCGAACGAGCCGGGGCGCAAGCTTGCGGTGCTGGGCGAGATGCGCGAGCTGGGCGAGCATTCCGACGCGTTCCATGCAGCGCTCGCCGAGCCGATCGTGGCTTCGGGTGTGAGCTATGCGATCCTTGTCGGCGAGGCGATGGCCGCGCTGGCGAATGCGCTTGAGGGTAAAGTGGAATTCGTCCATGTGCCCGACGCCGCAACCGCGCGCGAACGGCTATTTGCCGTGCTGGCGCCGGGCGATGCGGTGCTCGTGAAAGGCTCTAACGGCGTGCGTCTCTCAGGCGTCGTGGCGGCATTGGCGGAAAGGGCGAAGGCCTGATGCTCTACTGGATCGCGGAACAGCTGGGCTTCCCGGGCGTCCTCAATCTCATCCGCTATCTCTCGTTCCGCACCGGCGCGGCGGTCGCCACCGCTTTGCTGCTCGGGCTGATCATCGGACCGAAGTTCATCGGCTGGCTGCGCGTCCGCCAGGGCAAGGGCCAGCCGATCCGCAGTGATGGCCCGCAGAGCCACCTCGCCAAGCGCGGAACCCCGACGATGGGCGGGCTGATGATCCTGACCAGCCTGATGGTCTCGCTATTGCTGTGGATGGACCTCGCCAATCCGCTGGTCTGGGCGTGCATGTTCGTGACCTTCGGCTTCGGCGCGATCGGCTTTCTCGACGATTACGACAAGGTGAAGAAGGCGAGCACCGCGGGCGTATCGGGCCGGGTCCGCCTGCTCGGCGAGTTCGCCATCGCGGGGATCGCCAGCTGGGTGATCATCTCGCAGACCGGAACGGTGCTCTACGTACCGTTCTTTTCGTGGGTCCACCCCGATCTTGGCTGGTTCTACATCCCCTTCGCCGCGTTCACGATCGTCGCGTTCGGCAACGCAGTGAACCTCACCGACGGGCTCGACGGGCTTGCGACGATGCCGGTGGTGATCGCCAGCATGGCGTTCATGCTGATCGCCTATGTCGTCGGCAACAAGGTGTTCGCCACCTATCTCGGTATTCCGTATGTCCACGGTGCGGGCGATCTCGCGATCTTCTGCGGCGCGATGATCGGGGCGGGGCTGGCGTTCCTGTGGTTCAATGCCCCCCCGGCGGCGGTGTTCATGGGCGATACCGGCAGCCTCGCGCTCGGCGGTGCGCTCGGCGCGATCGCGGTGTCGGCGCAGCACGAGCTGGTGCTCGGGATCATCGGCGGGCTGTTCGTCGTCGAGGCGCTCAGCGTGATCATCCAGGTGTTCTTCTTCAAGCGCACCGGCAAGCGCGTCTTCAAGATGGCGCCGATCCACCATCATTTCGAACAGCTCGGCTGGTCGGAGCCGACGGTGGTGATCCGCTTCTGGATCATCGCGTTCGTGCTGGCGCTGGCGGGGCTCTCGACGCTGAAGCTCAGGTGATCACGTGTCCCGCCTGGCGCGGCAAACGCTATGCGGTGCTCGGGCTTGCGCGGTCGGGGCTGGCGACGGTGCACGCTTTGCTTGCATCAGGCGCAAGCGTGGTCGCGTGGGATTCGAACGAGGTAGCGAGAGACGCTCTTTCTCCCTCTCCCCTCCGGGGAGTGGGCCGGGGAGAGGGGCCTATCGATAGCGCTTCCCACCCGCCCCTCTCCCAACCCTCTCCCCGGAGGGGAGAGGGCTTGACGCTTGCCGATCCCTTAGAAATCAATCTCACCGGTTTCGCCGGGGTCGTGGTTTCCCCTGGCGTGCCCCTCAACAAACACCCGATCGCTGCGTATGCGGCCTCTTTCGGCGTGCCCGTCATCGGCGACATCGAACTGTTCGCGCAGGCACGCCCCGAGCTTCCGCCGCACAATGTCGTCGGCATCACCGGGACCAACGGCAAGTCCACCACCACTGCGCTGATCGATCATATCGTCCGTACTGCCGGGCTTCCGAGCCTCGCCGGCGGCAATATCGGGCTACCGATCCTCGGCCGCGATCCGCTGCCCGCGGGCGGGGTCTATGTGCTCGAATTGTCGAGCTACCAGATCGACTTGACCTTCAGCCTCGACTGCGACGTCGCGGTACTGCTCAATATCACCCCCGACCATCTCGATCGCTATGACGGTTTCCAAGCCTATGCCGATTCCAAGGGGCGGCTGTTGCGGATGCAGTCTGAAGGGCATTCGGCGGTGGTTTCCGCCTGGACCGAGGCGAGCACCGAACAGGCACATGGACTGAATCAGTTCGTAGCCTCGGTAGCCCCGGGCCATCCGGAGGATCAAAGCCGTTGGCCGGCGCTGCAAGGCCCGCACAATCTCGAAAACGCGCAGATCGCGCGCGTCGCCGCCGAACTGCTTGGCATTCCAGGCGAAGCGATCGAGCGCGGCCTCGAAACCTTTCCCGGTCTGCCGCACCGGATGGAGCGGGTCGCCACCAGAAACGGCGTGCTGTTCGTCAACGACAGCAAGGCGACGAACGCCGATTCCACTACGCCCGCGCTCTCGGCCTATCCGCGCGTCCACTGGATTCTCGGCGGGCGGGCCAAGACGGACAGCCTCGAGGCGTGCCGGCCCGGCTTCGGCCATGTCGTGAAAGCCTATACGATCGGCGAGGCGGGTGAATTGTTCGCTAGCCTCCTCGAAGGCGAAATGCCGGTAGAGCGTGCGGGAGCGCTCGAAGCCGCCGTGAAAAGCGCTGCGACGAACGCCGCGCCCGGTGAGACGGTGCTGCTTTCGCCGGCCTGCGCCTCGTTCGACCAGTTCAAGGATTATGAGGCGCGCGGTCAGGCATTCCGCGACGCGGTGAGCGCGCTCGGATGAGCGATGCCGCCGAGACCGAAAAGCCGCACGGCGACGTCCGTCGCCGGGTGAACAAACAGCTCGGCCGCGCCAATACGACGCGCGCGGGAATGTGGTTCTGGGAAGTCGACCGCATGCTGCTGCTGCTGGCGATGCTGCTGATCGCGATCGGGCTTGTCGCGGTCGCCGCAGCCTCGCCGGCGACCGCGCGGCGCTATTCGGACGCGACGCACATCATGCCGGCGATGTATTATTTCTGGCGCCAACTGATCTGGGTGTGCCTTTCGGTGCCGGTGCTGATCGGCGTGTCGATGCTGCCGCTCACCGTGGCGCGGCGCTTCGCACTGATCGGCGCGGCGTTCTTCCTGCTGCTGCTCGCATTGGTGCCCATCGTCGGCTCGGAAGCGAACGGCGCGCGGCGCTGGCTCGATCTGGGGATCTCAGATCTCCAGCCCTCGGAATTCCTCAAGCCGTTCTTCATCGTCGCGACCGCGTGGATGCTGTCGTTTCGGGCCAAGGATCCCGAATTGCCGGTGCTGGTCATCACCGGCGGGATGACCGCAGTGATTGCGGTGCTGCTGATGCTCCAGCCCGATTTCGGCCAGACGATGGTGTTCGGCACCGTCTGGCTGATTCTGCTGACGATCTCGGGCATCTCCACGCTGGCGATCGGCGGACTGCTCGGCACCGCGGTGGCCGGAGTGGTCGCGGCCTATCTGTTCTACGATACCGCGCGCACCCGCATCGACAATTTCCTGTTCCCGACCAAGGAGGCCGCGCTCGCCGATCGCTATCAGGTCGACATGGCGCACCAGACCCTGAGCGCGGGCGGCCTGACCGGCGCCGGCCCAGGCAGCGGGCAGGTCAAGTTCAAGCTGCCCGAGGCGCATACCGACTACATCTTCTCGGTGATCGGCGAGGAGTTCGGGCTGATCTCGTGCGCGGTGATCGTGTTGCTCTATGCCGCGATCGTCATTCGGGTGTTCATGAAGATGCTCGACGAGGAGGACGCGTTCCGGCTGCTCGCCGCCTCGGGCCTCGCCGCACAGTTCGGGGTGCAGGCGATGATCAACATGGCGGTGAACACCGGCATCGCGCCGTCCAAGGGGATGACCCTGCCGTTCATCAGCTATGGCGGATCGTCGATGATCGCGCTTTCGATCGGATACGGGTTGCTGCTCGCCTTCACGCGACGAAACCCGTATCTGAAGCGCTCGCCATATACGGGTCGGTGGAGCAAGGGATGACGAATTCGCGCAGCTATGTTCTGGCAGCAGGCGGCACCGGGGGGCACATGGTGCCCGCCGCCGCGCTCGCGGCGGAGCTGGCGAACCGGGGGCACAAGGTTTCGCTGGT
>JASLBO010000116.1 GCA_030146605.1 Sphingomonas sp.
CCTTGAGCCGCCGGAGCCTCGTCCTCGAACCAATGGGCGCGGGCGGCCATGATGATCTCGTTGCCCTGCTCTTCGGAGAGGCCATATTCGGCGAGGATCCCGCCCTTGTCTTCGGCGCGCTCCGACAACTTGCTGTTCTCGGCGCGGCGGCGCGGCTCCTGCCGCTTCTTCTGGACGAGCTCGTCGGTGGCGAGATCGGCGAGGTCGTCGAGTGTCTTGATGCCTGCCTTGCCGAGCGTGACCAGCATCGCTTCGGTCATGTACGGCATGGTCGCGAGATCGTCCTCGACGCCGAGTTCGCGGCGAGCCAGGCGATTGGCTTCCTCACGGCGATCGAGCGCTTCCTGCGCGCGGCTCTGCAGCTCCTGACCGAGTTCCTCGTCGAAACCTTCGATCCCGGCGATCTCGGCCAGCTCGACATAAGCGACCTCTTCGAGCGACCCGAAGCCTTCGGCGACGAGCAGCTGGGCGAGCGTCTCGTCGACGTCGAGCTCGTTCTGGAACAGCTCGGAGTTCTGGACGAACTCCTTCTGGCGCTTCTCGCTGGCATCCTGCTCGGTTAGGATGTCGATCGCCTTGCCGGTGAGCTGGCTGGCGAGACGGACATTCTGTCCGCGGCGGCCGATTGCGAGGCTGAGCTGATCGTCGGGGACGACCACTTCGATGCGGTCATCCTCTTCGTCGATCACCACGCGGCTGACGTTTGCCGGCTGGAGCGCGTTGACGACGAAGGTCGCGGTGTCGGGCGACCACGGGATGATGTCGATCTTCTCGCCCTGCATTTCCTGGACCACCGCCTGAACGCGGCTGCCCTTCATGCCGACGCAGGCGCCGACCGGATCGATGCTGCTGTCGTGGCTGATCACGCCGATCTTGGCGCGCGAGCCCGGATCGCGGGCAGCGGCCTTGATCTCGATGATGCCGTCGTAGATTTCGGGGACTTCCTGCGCGAACAGCTTCTTCATGAAATCGGGGTGCGCGCGGCTGAGGAAGATCTGCGGCCCGCGATTTTCGCGGCGCACATTGAGGATGATCGAGCGGACGCGATCGCCGACGCGAACCACTTCGCGCGGGATCTGCGCGTCGCGGCGGATCACGCCCTCGGCGCGGCCGAGATCGACGACGACATGGCCGAACTCGACGCGCTTGACCACGCCGGTGATGATCTCACCCATGCGGTCCTTGAACTCTTCGTGCTGGCGCTCGCGCTCGGCGTCGCGGACCTTCTGGAAGATGATCTGCTTGCTGGCCTGCGCCTGGATGCGGCCGAATTCGATCGGCGGCAGCGGATCGACGATGAAGTCGCCGATCGCGGCGTCCTTCTGGAGCTTCTGCGCGCCCTTCAGGTCGACCTGCTTGAAATAATCATCGACTGCCTCGACCACTTCGACGACGCGCCACAGGCGCAGATCGCCGGTGGTCGGGTCGAGCTTGGCGCGGATGTCGTTCTCGCTGCCGTAGCGGTTCTTGGCGGCGCGCTGGATCGCGTCCTCCATCGCCTCGATGACGATGGCGCGGTCGATCAGCTTTTCCTTGGCGACCGAATCGGCGATCGCGATCAACTCGGCGCGATTGGCAGTAACGGCAGTGGCCATCAGTCTTGTTCCTCTGCTTCGATTTCTTCGATTTCTTCGGCGCCCTCGGTGGAAAGCGGCGCGGTTGCGGCGATGAGCCTGTCGGTCATCGTCAGTTTGGCGTCCTCGATCAGGTCGAATGGCACCGAATGCTGCACCCCTTGTGCGTCCACGATTCGGACAGTCTTCGCCTCGGGTTCGATCCCGGCAAGGTCGCCCTTGAACTGTTTGCGCCCGTCGAGTTTCTCGACGAGGTTGATCCGCGCCTCGTGTCCCGCCCAGTCCTGATAATCCTGCAGGCGAGTGAGCGGGCGATCGATACCGGGCGAACTGACTTCGAGCCGATAGGCATGCGCGATGGGATCGCGGCCCTCGGCTTCGAGCGCGTCGAACTTGTCCGAGATGCGGCGCGAGAGATCGGCGCATGCGTCGATGGTGAGCTGGCGCGTGTCGGGGCGCTCGGCCATCACCTGCAGCGTCGGATCGGACGTGCCGCCGAACATCTTGACGCGCACGAGTTCGAGCCCGAGCGCCTTGGCTTCGGGTTCGATCAGGCTGGTCAATGCGGCGATATTCGCCATCGGGTCTCCGGCAATCAGATAAGCAGGTTCAGCGCCGGAGCCCTGCGGGGCCCCGACCTCGGCATGTTTGAAGATGTCGAGAAAGCACAGGCGATATACGCGCTCGCCGCGGTGCAGGCAAGTGGGCTGAACGGGGGTTGTGTACCGCGTCGGCGAGCCCTCCAGTAGTTCGCCATCGAAACGAATCATGTGAGTCCGGCTCGACAGCGGAGCGCAACTGCGTGATGCGCGTTGCACAGGAAACCGCAAAAGGGTGAACGATGCGCAAAATTCGGGTGATCTTGCCGGCCGCAGCATTGCTGGCCGCGTGCAATCCGCAGTCAGGCGCCATTGCGCAGGACAATGCCGGGACAGCGGTGGCGACGGGGCTGCCGTTTCAGGTGACGCCGGTGGCGGATTTCGATGCGCCCTGGGCAATGGCCTTCCTGCCTGACGGGCAGATGCTGGTCACCGAGAAGGCGGGAACGCTGCTGCTCGTCTCAGCCGATGGCAAGCAGCGTCATCCGATTGCCACCCTGCCCGTCGATTCTGCCGGACAAGGCGGGCTGATGGACGTCGTGCCCGGGCCCGACTTCGCGAGGAACAAGCACGTCTATCTGAGCTATTCGGTCGCGGCGGACGGCGGCAAAGGCGTGGTGCTCGCGCGCGGCGTGCTCGGCTCCGAGGCCGGTCACCCGGCCTTGACCGGTGTCACTATATTGTTCCGCGCTACACCGTTCGTCGAGGGCAGCGGCCATTATTCCGGCCGTATCGCCTTTTCGCCCGATGGAAAGTATCTGTTCTTCACCAATGGCGAGCGCCAGAAATTCGATCCCGCGCAGGATCCCAAGGCGACGCTCGGCAAGGTGCTGCGGCTAACGCTCGACGGCAAGCCGGCGCCCGGCAATCCGCTGGCGGCGAAGGGCTTCCACCCGGCGGTATGGTCTTATGGCCATCGCAATCTGCTCGGCATCACCTTCGACGCGAACGGCAATCTCTGGGAGCAGGAGATGGGCCCCAAGGGCGGCGACGAAGTCAATCTGGTCCTGCCAGGCAAGAATTACGGGTATCCCCAAGCGTCAAACGGGAGCCATTATGACGGGCGCGACATCCCGGACCACAAGCCGGGCGACGGCTTTGAGGCGCCCAAGGTCTGGTGGACCCCGGTGATCAGCCCCGGCGGGCTGATGGCCTATTCGGGCAAGCTGTTCCCGCAATGGACGGGCGATCTGTTCATCGGGGGGCTTTCCAGCAAGGCGCTGGTCCGCGTGGACGTCAACGGCACCAATGCCGCCAAGGGCGACCAATGGCCGATGGGTGCGCGCATCCGCGAAGTCGAGCAAGGCCCCGATGGCGCGATCTGGCTGCTCGAGGATGGTGGCGATGGGTCCCAAGGGCGTTTGCTGCGTTTGACTCCCGCCGGCTGAACTAGCGCGCCGGCGGAGGAGCGTAGGATGCGGTACAACCTCTGGCTGGCGAGCGTAGCGCTGGCGACGCTTTCGGCATGCGGCAGCGGCGGTGACGGCGCCGTTGTCACACCCACACCGACGCCTTCGGCGAGCCTCTCGCCTACGCCCTCGCCCAGCGCCAGCGCCTCGCCCACCCCGATCACTTCGGTGCGCTCCACCGCGGTGGCGACCTTCGCCTCTCCCTGGGCGATGGTGTTCCTGCCCGACGGCCGTGCCTTGGTCACCGAGAAGGGCGGAACGCTGCGGATCGTAACGCAGGCGGGGGTGAAATCGGCGGCGCTCGGCGGCGTGCCGGCAGTCGCGGCGGCAGGGCAAGGCGGTCTACTCGACGTGACGCTGCATCCCGATTTCGCGACCAACAATCGAGTCTATCTCAGCTTTGCCGAAGCCGGGACCGGAGGCGCGGGATTGGCCGTAGCGCGCGGCATCCTGGCCGAGGACGGTGCCGGCCCCCGCCTGACCGACGTAGCGGTGATCTGGCGCCAGACCCCCAAGGTGAGCGGCAGCGGCCATTTCGGCGGGCGCATGGCGTTTGGCCCGTCGGGCCATCTGTTCGTCACTGCCGGCGAGCGCCAGCAGGGCTCGCCGGCGCAGGACCTCACCAAAACGCTGGGCAAAATCGT
>JASLBO010000130.1 GCA_030146605.1 Sphingomonas sp.
CTAGCTTCTTGGGAAGCCGGTCAACTAGCTGGTCCAAACCGTTCGAAGAAAACGCAAGCCGCTGCGCGCGAGTTGGCGGAGGCCGCCCTCAGTGACCCTCTTCAGATGGACAGGCTTGAGCGAGCGATTATCGCCGACGCCGACCAGCAAACGGCCTTCCAGCGCGATTTCGCTCGAGATCAGGTCGCCATTCTCAAGCAGTTGAAGGGAGACGATCGGAGGATCTACGCGCAGATGACAACTCCAGCGCAACCTCTCACGCCGCCGAAGCGGTGCGGCGCTCGATAGTTTGCTCAACACCCGACTCTTCAACCGGAACGACAGCGAACCACCCAATTCGAGCCGTTAACTGCTCAGGTTGGCTCCCGATCCATTTCAACGTCCGCGGATCCGCCGCTCCCGCCGATGCACCAGCGATACCGCGCGTCCACTTCTGGTCATCGCGTTGCACTGTCCCGATGTAGAAGGTCCGCGGCGTTCCGGCGCTTACCCTTGGCCGTCGTTGAAAATTTCCTCGATCGGCATTCCGAACAGGCGCGCAATGCGGAAGGCCAGCGGCAGCAAAGGATCGTGCTTGCCCGTCTCGATCGCGTTGATCGCCTGGCGGGAGACGTCGAGTCGCGCGGCCAGTTCGGCCTGGCTCCAGTTCCGCTCCGCACGCAGGACCTTGAGGCGGTTGTTCACGACCCGGTGCCCCGGACGCGCGTGTAGAAATAGCCGAGCGACCATGATGCGACGAGCACGCCGATCGTCGCATAGGACGACACGCCCCCCAGACGGGCGGCGAACAGCATCTGCCAGAGTGCGAGCGCGAAGAGCATGGTGAACATGGCGATGAACGCCGACTTGGTGAGCGTATGGAATACGAAATCGTCGGCGTGCTTCTGGTCGAACCGTGTGGTGACGATGGCTACCAGTCCGGCCGCTACGATAGCGCCGACAAGCGCGGCGCCCTTGGTCAGCGGTTGGGCAGCGGGCGCAATCGCGGGGTATGCGCGACCCGCGTCGAGCACGACTCCGATTACCCCGAGGCCGCCCGACAGCGCGAACAGGCAATCGAACAGCAATGGCGAGTAGAGTCTCTTGACGAAGCCGGGCATCGGCACCTCCCTGACATGTAAGGTATACCTGACTGCCTGAAGTGCCGGGGTATGTCAATACAACCTGACAAATAGTCGCGATAGATTGTCATCCTGGCTCGGAATGGCTGACGTCCGCATCTGGCGCCGCCCCCACAGCCGCCGCCCGCGACCCGCGCCTCACGCGCCAATTGTCCCGACGTCCCCCGTCCGCTAAGGCGCGCGCACTCGTCACTGTTGGAAACCCGATGACTCTCTACGTCCGTTTCGCCGCGCATCTCGATGCCGCTCTCGACGCGCTCGTCGCGGCCGGCGACTTGCCCGCCGGGCTCGAGCGACGCGCGGTGACGGTCGAGCCGCCGCGTGACGTCACCCACGGCGACCTCGCGACCAACGCGGCGATGGTGCTCGCCAAGCCGGCAGGGACCAATCCGCGCGCGCTGGCCGAGAAGATCGCGGCCGAACTGGAGAAGCTCGGCGAGGTTTCCGCCGTATCGGTGGCAGGCCCCGGGTTCATCAATCTGACGCTGACCGACGACATCTGGCGCGGCGAGCTCGACGCGATCCTCGCGGCCGAGGGCGATTACGGCCGCTCGACGATCGGCGCGGGCACGACGGTGAATGTCGAATATGTCTCCGCCAACCCGACCGGCCCGATGCACATGGGGCATTGCCGTGGCGCGGTGGTCGGCGATGCGCTGGCGACCTTGCTCGAATTCGCGGGGCACAAGGTGATCCGCGAATATTATGTCAACGATGCCGGCGGGCAGGTCGACGTGCTCGCCCGCTCTGCGCACCTGCGCTACCGCGAGGCGCTCGGCGAGACCATCGAGATCCCCGAGGGGCTCTATCCGGGCGAATATCTCAAGCCGGTGGGCGAGAAGCTCGCCGCCGAACATGGCGATGCCTATGTCGGCAAGCCCGAGGCGGAATGGCTCCCGCTGTTCCGCAAGGAAGCCGTCGCGGCGATGCTGGTGATGATCAAGGCCGATCTCGCCTTGCTCGGCATCCATCACGATCTGTTTTCGTCCGAGGCCGAGCTCCAGGCCGCGGGCAAGCCCGAAGCTGCCGAGGCGTGGCTGCGCGAACGCGACCTCGTCTATGACGGCGTGCTCGAGGCGCCCAAGGGCGAGACCGCCGAGGATTGGGAGCCGGTCGAGCTGCCGCTGTTCCGCTCGTCGCGGTTCGGCGACGATCAGGACCGCCCGATCAGGAAGTCGAACGGGCAATGGACCTATTTCGGCGCCGACCTGGCGTATCACTTCCAGAAGGCCCAATCGGCCGACCAGCTGATCGACATCTGGGGCGCGGATCATGCGGGAACGGTCAAACGGATCGTCGCCGCGGTGCAGGCGCTGACCGGCGGCAAGACCCGGTTCGACGTCAAACTGGTGCAGATGGTCCGCCTGCTGCGGGCCGGAGAGCCGGTCAAAATGTCCAAGCGTTCCGGCAACTTCGTGACGCTTGCTGATGTTGTGGGCGAA
>JASLBO010000284.1 GCA_030146605.1 Sphingomonas sp.
GCCGGGCCGCTGCTCGGTGCGGGGGTGGCCGCGGGGCTCGCCAGAGGCGGCGCCGCGATCCTCGTCGCCACGATCGCGGTGGCGCTGTCGCTCTGGCTGCTCGAGGCGATCTGGAAGAGCTTCCAATACTGCCTTGTCGCGCGGATCGAGCGGCTGGAAGCCTGGTTCCGCAGCGATGCGCCGGGCGAGATCGCGCCCTTCCAGATCTACACCGCGTGGAGCCAGTCATGGCCGCAACGCCGCCGGATCGGCAGCATCGCGGCCGTCTTCGTGCAGCCCTTCGTGGCGCTGCCCTATGTCGTGCTCGTCACCGTCGCCGGCATCGGGCTCCTGCTCGACTGAGCCGGCTCAGCGCGCGCTGAACTGCACCGTATCGAGCCGGCGCAGACCGCGTTGCGCAAGCGCGTGCGAGCCGACCGTCTGCTCGTTGTTCAGGTCCAGCAGCACCTCGTTCTCGCCGAGCACCCTGGTGTAGAGCCGGCGCGCTTCGCCGGCGCGGCCGGTCCGGGCGTAGACCGTGGCGAGGTTGAGCAGCAGTTCGGGGCGTTCCGGATAGACACGCAGTTCGGCGAGCAGCTTCGACTCGGCCTGCGAATAATTGCCCTGCGCAATCTGGGTGCTGGCCACGGCGCGCTCCTGCGCCAGAGCCGGAAGTGCCGCAACCAGTGGCGCGGCGGCGAGGATTAAAAGACCAATACGCATGGCACCCTCCAGCAATCATTGCATCACGGTGACTGTTCCGTGACATCTTGATGACTCCTATGTGACACTTTCGTTGCATTGGAGCAAGCACATCGACGCAAAAAAGAAAGGCGGCCCCGAAGGACCGCCTTTGCGAAGTTCACCGGGAGCGACGCCGAGGCGCCGCTCGCATCTGACCTTGGGTCAGAAGTCGTTGCGATACTGCTCGTTGCCGACGAAGCCGAGCTTGGTCACATTCGCGCGCTTCACGATCGCGAGCACCTTGTCGACCACCTCGTAGCGGGCGTTGGGATCGGGCTGGAAGTGCAGCTCGGGCTCGGGATCCTGGGCGAGCGACGCATCGAGATACTGACGCAGCGTCAGATCGTTGATCTGCACGCTGTTCCAGAAGATGTTGTTGTTCGCATCGATGTACAGCTTGTTCTTCTGCGGCTCCACCGGAGGCGCCGAGTTCGGGCTGTTCTGCGGCAGATCGACCTTCACCGCATGCGTCTGGATGGGGATGGTGATGATGAACATGATGAGGAGCACGAGCATGACGTCGATCAACGGCGTCGTGTTCATTTCCATCATCGGCTCGCCATCATCGCGGCCCGCGCTCATTGCCATTTCGAAAACTCCTTAACGGGTCGCGTCACATGCGGGTGACGGCAGCACCGGCTTCGGGCTCGGAGATGAAGCCGACCTTCACGAAACCTGCCATCTGCATGGTGTAGATGGTGCCGCCGATGCAGCGATACGGGGTGCTCACGTCGCCGCGGATATGCACTTCGGGAAGCTCGAGGCCGGCGGCATTGGCGCCGCCCTGGCGTTCGATTTCCGCCTTCAGCTTCTCCACGCCGCGATCGAGCAGTTCCTTGCTCGTCACTCGGGTCATCCCCCAATAGACTTGGCACTCGCCACCCGAACCGGTGATCGAGAGCGCCACATTCTCGGGCTTGGTCTGGGTCGGCTCGAACTGCACCTTGGGAAGCGCCAGATCGATATTCTGGATCACCACGGGAATGGCGATCAGGAAGATGATCAGGAGCACCAGCATCACGTCCACGAGAGGCGTGGTGTTGATGTCCGACATCGGTGCGTCGTCGCCGCTGTCGCCTACGCTCATCGCCATTGGGCGTTATCCTATCCTTAATCTGCCTCCGGACAGCCCGAAGGCAGGGCCGCACACCGGAGGCGTGCGGCCCAGTCCTGTCCTAGTTATGCGCGGGTCTGCACGCCGCCCGCCTGGCCGGCGGTCGTGGTGGTGCCCGCCGGCTTGGCGGCAGTGGTGCCGACGGCCGGCTTCTTGACGGGGCCGGCGCTCGCGGTCGGGCGGACGCGGCCGTCCGAAGCGAGATAGCCGAGCACGTCGTTCGAGAAGCCGTTGAGGTTCTCGGCGATCGCCTTGTTGCGGCGCTGCAGGAAGTTGTAGGCGAGCACCGCGGGAACCGCGACGACCAGACCGAGCGCGGTCATGATCAGTGCCTCACCGACCGGGCCGGCGACGGCGTCGATCGAAGCCTGACCCTGCGAACCGATCTTGATCAGCGCGCGGTAGATGCCGACCACGGTACCGAACAGACCGATGAACGGTGCAGTCGCGCCGGTCGTCGCGAGGAATGCGAGGCCGCCGTTGAGCTGCGAGTTGATCGACGCTTCCGAACGCGCGAGCGAGCCGTGCAGCCAGTCATGCGCCTCGACCGGATCGGTGAGCTCCTTGTACTGCTCCTGCGCCTGAACGCCGTCGTCGACGATCTGGCGATAGGCCGAGTTCTTCTCGAGCTTCGCAGCGCCTTCGCGCAGGCTGTTCGAGGTCCAGAACTGCGAGCGGACGCGCTTGTACTGGTTGATGATCTTCTGCTGCTCGAACAGCTTGGTGAACAGGATGTAGAGCGAGACGAAGAGCATCAGCACGAGGATGCCGAACACGGACTGAGCGATGATTCCGCCCTCGCGGAGCGCGGCTTCAAGGCCGTACGGGTTTTCGCCCTTGGGCGCCGCCGCGGCGAGAATGGTCATGAGCATTGTCGGTTATTCCCTTACAAGAATTGCTGTGAGCTTGGCCTTGCGGCCGCCTTGATCGCGTTACTTCTGGATCTGCCACCGAAACCGGAGCGACTTGCGGCCGCCCGCGATCGGATTGCCCCGGGCGTCCAGCGCCGGCGAATAACGCCCGCGGCGGACAACGAGCCGGCAAGTGGCATCGTCGAGGCTCGACACGCCGGAAGACGAGGTGACCGAGCAGTTCTCGATGCGCCCTTGCGCGTTCACGTTGAACGAGATCCCCACCGAACCTTCTTGCTCGGCACGAAGTGCCGCAGGCGGGTAGTCGTCCTGAGTGACCCACGAAGCCGGATTGCCCTTTGCAGCTGCCGCCTTGCTGATCACCGGCGCGACAGGCGCAGGCGGAGCGGGCGGAGCCGGGGGTGCCGGCGGCGCGATCGTCGGAGGCGGTGGGATGATGGCAGTGGTCTGCATCGGCGGCGACGGCACCTGGACCTGCACCATAGCCGGCGGCGTCACGACTTGCGTCGGGGGCGGCGGTACGGGGCTGTCAGGCGGCGGCGGCGGCGGCGGAACCTCCTCCGGTGGGGGCGGCGGCTCTTCGACCTCGAAGGTCTTCAGCTCTTCCGCTTTCTTTTTGATATATTGGTATGCCAAGCCCGTGACGAAGGCATAACCCAAGCCAGCCACGATTATTGCGACGATTACGATCGCAACGAACCGGCTGCCACTTACATTCCGGTCAGCGTAAGCCATTCGGCAACGTCACTCCTCTAATCCTGTGCGACCCTGGGCGCCGGAATGCTCCGCGCACAAGCTCGTCCGCCGTTCGCTTGGTTGCGTCGGTGCGGCAGAGAGCCGAGTCTCTATCGTGGGCTCTCTAGCTACGCAAACGCTTTGTCGGACAAACTGTCCCTACCGGCGCCGCGTGACGGAATTATTTCTGTATAAGAAGCGAGGGATCCGGTAACGCAACCGCATGATCCGCGTATCCCTGATAGCTTTTTGTTGCGCAGTATCGTTAACCGGATCTGCGCAATCCGCCCCGCAAACCACGCAAAACCAAGCTTCTCCGGCTGCTGTATTACCCAGTTATGCCAGTGTGGCTGGCCAGGTTCTCGCGGCCCCGCTGATCCTCGACGCGCGCATCCGCAGCGCGGTCAGGATCAAGGGAGCCGAAGCCGCGAATGTCGCTGCGGGACGCGTCAGATTCTACATCGAGGCCGATGTAACCGCCCTGATTCGCGGCGCGAATGCGGTTTCGACGAGAATCGGGTACGTCGCCGATCTGCCGCTGACCGACCGCGGACGCGAGCCCAGGCTGAAGAAGCAGCGCGTATTGCTCTTCGCGCGCGCGGTCCCCTCACGCCCGGACCAGGTTCAGCTGACCGGCCTCGATAGCCAGCGCGGCTGGACCCCCGAACTCGATGCGCTCGTCCGCGGAATCGTGCGCGAGACGATCGCCGCCGACGCGCCACCCGCGATAACCGGCGTCGGCAATGCGTTTCACGTCCCCGGCTCGCTGCCGGGCGAAGGCGAGACCCAGGTTTTCCTCCAGACCGCCAACGGCGCCCCCGTCTCGCTCCAGATCCTGCGCCGCCCGGGAGAGCAGCCGCGCTGGGCTGTGTCACTGGGGGACATTGTCGACGATTCGGCAGGGCCGCCGCGGCCGAACACCCTGCTCTGGTACCGCCTCGCCTGCGGCATGCCGCGGACGCTGCCCCCCGAGAGCCTCGAATCGGTCGAACCCGCCAATGCGGCGATCGCCAGCGAGGATTACGCGCTGGTGCTCCGCGCGCTCGGCCCCTGCCTCTGAGACAGCGCCCTCCCTTTCAGGGTGGGGACGCATTCATCGCTAGCGCCGGTGGCGCACCATCGTGATCCCGATCGATTCGTCGTTCTCGGCGATCGCCAGCTTGACGATACGCACCTCGACGCGCTGCACGCGCCTGTCCGAGACGAACACGGTCTCGCAGACATGCTCGGCCACTGCCTCGATCAGCGTGAAATGCACGTCCTTGGGCAGCCCCGTGGTCGCCGCATGCTTGAGGTCGATATAACTTTTCGATGCGCTCAGCGGCGTATCGGGCGCGAAGCGCTCGGGCATGTCGATATCGGCGGTCACCGAGATTCGCAGCGGCTGCGGCAGGTGCGTCTCTTCGGAATAGATCCCGGTGAGCACCTCGACCTCGAGATCGTGCACCTGGAGCTGGAGCAAATCGCGCAATTAATCGCCTTTCGTGAAATCCCGGCCCCCTTAGCAGAAGCCGCCGGACAGGGAAGTGCGCGGCCCTTGGCCATTAATCCTTGCGTGCCTGCGCATCGGCGCTAAAGCGCGCGCCCCGGCACCGTGCCCGGGAGTTTGCGAAGGTAGGGAACAGGTGATCGCATTGGTGCCGCTGGATGCTGTCGACCCCGAGGCCGTGGAGGCGCTGCTCGATCGCGCCTTTGGCCCGGAACGACGCACGCGCACCGCCTATCGCGTCCGCAGCGGCACCCTGCCCGTCCCCGAACTGAGCTTCGCGGCGCTCGATGCCGAGGGGAGGCTGATCGGCGCGATCCAGTGCTGGCCGGTCGCGCTCGCCTGCGATGCGGGCGCCGCCGTGCCGCTGGTCATGGTCGGCCCGGTGGCGGTCGAGCCCGACCGCCAGCAAGGCGGCATCGGCCGCGCGCTGATGGAGCGCATGCTCGATGCGATCCCCGGCTGCGCCGCTCCAGGCTGCGGCGCGCTCATGCTGATCGGCGATCCCGAATATTATGGCCGGTTCTTCGGCTTCACCGCGGATCGGACCGCCGCCTGGCGGTTGCCCGGCCCGTTCGAACCGCGCCGCCTGCTCGCGCGCGGCGATTCGGTCCCTGATTGCGCAGGCGTGCTCGGCCCGCGCCTGCGGCAGCCGGCTTGAGGGGGCGCCCGCGCTCGCCTAACGAGTCCTGATGCCCGCGCCCTTCCCCCCCGATCTCGCCAGCCTGTCGCTCGCCGAGATCGCCCGCCTCGCCGAAGAGAGCCGGCTCCCGCCCGTCGAGAGCTGGAACCCCGAGCATTGCGGGGACAGCGAGATGCGAATCGCGCGGGACGGGACCTGGTATCATCAGGGCTCGCCGATCGGCCGCGCGCCGATGGTGCGTCTGTTCTCGACGATCCTGCGCCGCGAACCCAACGGGCGATTCGTCCTCGTCACGCCGGTCGAGAAGCTGGATATCGAAGTGGAGGACGCGCCCTTCACGGCAGTCGAGATGAAAGCCGAGGGCGAAGGCGAAACGATGCGGCTGGCCTTCCGGCTCAACACCGGCGACCTGCTCACCGCCGGCCCCGAGCACGCGCTGCGCTTCGAGGAGCGCGACGACGGCCCTCGCCCCTATCTCAATGTCCGGGGCGGGCTCGAGGCGCTGATCGCCCGGCCGGTCTATTACGAACTCGCCGAGATCGCGCTCGCCAATGGCAGCACGCCACCCGGAATATGGAGCAACGGCGCCTTCTTCGCGCTCGAGCCGCAGCCATGAATCTCGCCGGGCGGCTGCGTATCGCGCTGGAGAGCTCGCATGAAACCATCCTCCTCGCCGGCGATCATTTCGATTTCGACCCCGCTGTGGCCGGCAATCCGGCGGCGGTGCTCGTCGCGCTGACCGATCGCGCCGAGCCCGGCGTGATCCTCACCCAACGCACCGAAACGCTGCGCCGCCACCCGGGACAGGTCGCCTTTCCCGGCGGCCGGATCGACCCCGGGGACGACGGCCCGATCGGCGCGGCCCTGCGCGAGGCGGAGGAGGAAATCGCCCTTCCCGCCTCCGCGGTCGAGGTGGTCGGCACTGCCGATCTGTATCGCACCGTCACCGGCTATGAAGTCACTCCGGTGATCGGCGTCGTTCCGCCGGATCTCACCCTGGTGCCGGCCGAAGCCGAAGTGGCGGCGGTCTTCGAGGTGCCCCTCGCCTTCCTGCTCGACGCAGCGAACCATGTCGCGGCCACCGCGCACTATCAGGGCCAGGAGCGTCATTATTACGAGATCCTGTGGGGAGAGCGCCGGATCTGGGGCGCGACCGCGGCGATGATCGTCAATCTTTCGCGGAGACTTCGTTGGACCGCCTGACTCTGCCCGCAGCCGAATGGCGCGACCGCGAAGGCCTCGCACGGCTGGTCGAGGTGCTCGGCGATACGCGATATGTCGGCGGCTCGGTGCGCGATACCTTGCTCGGGATCGCGGTTTCCGACGTCGATCTCGCGACGCCATTGCCGCCCGAGCGTGTGGTCGAACTGCTCCGTGCGGCGGCTATAAAGGCCGTCCCGACCGGCATCGAGCACGGCACGATCACCGCGGTGCTGCCGAGCGGCCCGGTCGAAGTCACCACCTTGCGCCGCGACGTGTCGACCGATGGACGCCGTGCCACGGTGGCGTTCACCGACGATTGGCGCGAGGACGCGGCGCGGCGCGACTTCACGATGAACGCGCTTTACGCCGATCCGCGCACCGGCGAGATCTTCGACTATTTCGGCGGCATCGCCGATCTCGAGGCGCGCCACGTCCGCTTCATCGGCGACCCGCTCCAGCGCATCGCCGAGGACCATCTGCGCATCCTGCGCTTCTTTCGCTTCCTCGCGCGATTCGGCGACCATGCCGACCCGGCCGGGCTCGACGCCTGCACTGCGCGCGCGAAGGACCTGATGGCGCTGTCGCGCGAGCGCATCCGGGACGAACTGCTCAAGCTCCTCGTCGCAGGGGACGCGGTGCAGGTGGTCGCGCTGATGCTGGCGCGCGGCATATTCGAGCCCGTGCTGCCCGAAATCACCTCCGCCGCGCGACTTGATTGGCTCGTCGCACGCGAGGCCGCCGCCGAAATCGCCTCGAACCCGATTCGCCGGCTCGCCGCATTGCTCCCGCCGGACGCCGCCCTCGCCGATCAGCTTGCCGCCCGGCTCAAGCTCTCCAAGGCCGAGCGCAAGCGCCTCGTCACCGCCGTGTCGGCGCCCGATCGTACGCCGAAGCCGCTTGCCTATCGTCTGGGCGTGGAAGGCGCGGTCGATCAGTTGCTCCTGTCCGATC
>JASLBO010000288.1 GCA_030146605.1 Sphingomonas sp.
GTCGGCCAATCCGATGGAGGGCATCGAAGTGGCGCTCACCCGCGTCGCGCCAGAGGGCGATCGTCCGCCGCTCGGCGCCGGCGAGCGCATAACGCTGGCGCAGGCGCTGCAGGCCTACACCCTCAACGTCGCCTATGTGAATCACCTCGACAAGCAGACCGGCTCGCTCGCGCCGGGCAAAAGCGCCGACATCATCGTGCTCGACCGCAATCTGTTCGAGACCCCGGTGCGGCAGATCCATTCGACCAAGGTGCTGCTCACCTTGTTTCAGGGCCGCGAAGTGTTCGGCAAGCTCCAGCCGCTGGGGCGCTAGAGCGAAGCTGATGTGGCTGGAATCACCTCCGTTCGCCCTGAGCCTGTCGAAAGGCTGCTATCCGCAAGCGTGGCGCCCGCGGCGAGGCGCCCTTCGACAGGCTCAGGGCGAACGGCTCCGAGCGAACCCGGCTGAAAACTGCTCCAGGGCGTGACGGCGGCGTCAGGCGCTGCTCAGCAGGATGCTGGTCTCGCTGTTGAGGATCCCGTCGATCGCGCGGATCTCGCGCAGGACGCGATCGAACCCTTGAAGCCCCTCGGCGGCGATCTCGGCGACCAGATCCCACCCGCCATTGGTGGTGTGGAGCGCGCGGATCTCGGGGAAGCTGCGCAGGCGGCGGATGATCGCCGACGTGGAGCGGCCTGCGACTTCGATCATCATCACCGCGCGCAGCGCCTCGGCGCCGCCGGGCTCCTGCACGCGCGCCGTGAACCCCAGGATCATGCCGGTATCGAGCAGCCGGTCGAGCCGCGCCTGCACCGTGGCGCGCGACACCTGCAGCATGCTGGCGATCTTGGCGACCGGCGCACGCCCGTCGCCGCGGAGAACCGCGATGATCCGTCGATCGAGTTCGTCCAGACGCTGCATAACAATATGCTCAACCAGCCATCACAAATTGTCAAATTTGACTGCCCATATTTGCACATCATGCGCATTCTTCCGGCAACTCTGCTCCGCCTAGTGTCGCATCAATTCACCGTCACAGGGAGCAGAGCATGACCAGGTTCATCGGCGTCGAGAGCCTCGCGACTATCGTCCACGAAATCGGCATCGAGCCGTTCCTGATCGGCCTCGCCGGCTATATCGAGCAGGATTTCCGGCGCTGGGCCGAGTTCCACAAGGTGCCGCGCCACGCCAGTCATTCCGATCAGGGTGTCGTCGAGCTGATGCCGATCAGCGATGCGGATCGCTTCGCATTCAAATACGTCAACGGCCATCCCGGCAATAGCCGAGCGGGGCTGCTCACCGTCGCGGCGTTCGGCGTGCTCGCCGACATGGATACCGGCTATCCGCGGCTGGTGGCGGAGATGACCCTGCTCACTGCCTTGCGCACCGCCGCCACCTCGGCGCTGGTCGCCAGCCGCCTCGCCCGCCCGGACAGCCGGGTGATGGCGATGATCGGTCTCGGCGCCCAGTCGGATTTCCAGGCGCTCGCCTTTCGCGCGCTGCTCGGGATCGATCGGCTCCAGGTCTATGACATCGATCCCGCCTCGACCGCCAAATTCGTCCGCAACATGACCGCGCAGGGCTTCGCCGTCGAAGCGTTCGACAGCGCGCAGGAAGCCGTGATGTCGGCCGACATCATCACCACCGCGACCGCCGACAAGCGCAATGCCACAATCCTGTCGGGCAACATGGTCGGCGCCGGAATCCACATCAACGCGATCGGCGGCGACTGCCCGGGCAAGACCGAACTGCAGCGCGAGATCCTGCTGCGCGCCAGCGTCTTCGTCGAGCTGGAGGAGCAGACCCGGATCGAGGGCGAGCTGCAGCAGATGCCCGCCGACTTCCCGGTGACCGAGGTGTGGCGCGTGCTCGCGGGGCTGGAGCCGGGACGCACGAGCGCGGCGCAGGTCACCTTGTTCGACTCGGTCGGCTTCGCGCTCGAGGATTTCTCGGCACTGCGCTACCTCGACGCGCTCACCGCCGACGACGCGAATATCGCCGAGATCGACCTCATCGCCCAACCCGACGATCCGGTCGACCTGTTCGGGCTGCTGCAAAGCTACCGGCCTGCGCTTCACCCGTCGCTGGTGGCGGTGTCGGCATGATTCCGTAACGATCGAAGGGAGCACGATGACGGGCTTTGCATCACGCCGCTTGCTGGCTGCGGCCATAGTGACCCTCGGCACACCGCTGTCTGTGCCCTCGGCATGGGCGCAGGGGGCGCCCGCCGCTGGCTATGTGCTCCCCGAGAGCGAGACATGGGAGCTCAAGTCCGACGATGGCTATCCCTACCAGATCTTCGTCTCGCGGCCGAAGGACCCGCCGCCGCCCGAGGGCTATCCAATCCTCTATGTGCTGGACGGCAATGCGATGTTCGCCGGCTTCGCCGAGACCCGGCGAATCCTCGGCTATATGAAGGCGGACCTCGGCAAGACGATCATCGTCGGCGTGGGCTACAAGACCGAAGCGGCCTATGACGTTCGGCGGATCTACGACTTTGTCGAGGATTTCCGCCAGCCGGTCCCGCCCGCCCAGGCTTATCTGACCAAATACAAGGCCGGCGGCCGCGCGCAGTTCGCCGCCTTCCTGCTCGATCGCCTTCGCCCCGAGCTCGCCCGGCGCTATTCGATCCATCCGCATCGCCAGGCATTGTTCGGCCACTCCTTCGGCGGGCTGTTCGCTTTGTACATGCTCTACAACCATCCGAGCGCCTTCCGTGCGATCGTCTCCGCCAGCCCGTCGATATTCTGGAACGATCAGGCCATCCTTGCCGAAGAGCGCGCGTTCGCCACGAAACTCGCCCAGGGAAAGGTGCAGGGTACCGTCAGCAGCCTTCGGCTGGTGACCGGCGAGCTTGACGAAACCGCCGTCGAACGTAGCGATGCCGTATCGTTGGCAAAGCGCCTCGAGCCCCTCTCGGCCTATGGCCTGCGCAGCGAGTTCGAGATGTTCGAAGGCGAGACGCACATCACCGTGCCGAGCCGCTCGGTCACCTCGACGCTCCGCTTCGCCTTCACCTGGCCCTAGTTCGCCGACAATCCCGGCGTATGATTTAAAATTTCGTCGAACCAGCGCGCCGGCGGGGTCCGTGCTTCGGGCCAATCGCTGGCGAGCGACAGGGGATCGTAGGTCCGGCCGTTCTTGATCACCGCGGCGATCGCCATCGTGTTGCGGATGTCCGCGAGCGGATCGGCCGTGAGGATCACCAGATCGGCGAACTTGCCCGGCACGATGCTGCCGACATCGTCGGCGTGACCGATAATCGTCGCGCCGTCGATCGTCGCCGCCTGCAGTATCTCCAGCGGCGTGGCGCCGCCGTGGGCCAGGGCTTCCATCTCCCAATGCAGACCCAGCCCCTGGATTTCGCCGTGGCTGCCGATCCCGATCAGCCCGCCCGCCTGCTGGACCCGCACCGCGTCGGCGGCGAAGCGGGACCAGGATTGCGATTGATCCGCCATCCAGTGCCGGTTGCGCAGCTTCTCGGCGAGCACCGGGCCCGGCATGAAGGTGCGCAGCTTCGCGTCCTGCTCGGGATGCTGGCGGATGATGAAATCGAACAGCCCCGGCCCGCCGCCATAGAGCACCGAGATGGTCGGCGTGTAGCCGATCCGGCTCGCCGCCAGCAGCCGGATCACGTCGTCGCGCAGCGGCGTCACCGGCAGGCTGTGCTCGTTGCCGGCAAAGCCGTCGATCGCGTGGGTGAGGCCGAGCACCAGATCGCTCGCGCCTTCGGTGGTCGGCATCATCCCGAGTTCCTGCGCCGCCTGGATGGTGAATTGCCGCGCGGCGCGGTCGCCGACCATATAGGCCTTGATGTTGCGCGTGCGGTAATGGTCGCGGTAGCGGCGCAGCACGTCGAGCGCGTCGGCGCGCGAATGGATCTCGCTGTTCACGAACACCCCCGGCCCCGTCGACCAGACCCGCGGGCCCGGCATCATCCCGGCTTCGATCATATCCTGATAGGCGAAGATGTCGGTGGTGAACGGCTGCAGTTCGAGCGCGGACGTGACGCCGAACGCCAGATTGGCCGCGAACTCCCAATAGCCGCGCTCGTGCACGCCGCGGCGGATGCCGAAGAAATGCGCGTGGGCGTCGATGAAGCCAGGCACGATGAAGCGGCCGCGCATGTCGCGAATGGTGGCGCCGGCCGGCACCGGGACGGTACCGGTGGGGCCGACCGCGGCGATGCGATTGCCCTCGATCACCACATCGGCGTTTTCGATCTGGACGACGCCTTCCATCGGCAGCACCGTGGCGCCGCGCAGGACGAGCGTGCCTTTGGGCACATCGCGCGGCACCTCGACTGCCAGCGCGCGACTTTGGGCGGCGACTTCGGCCGCGCCGGTGCCGCCGGTCTCGGCCGCCGTCGCGGCGACGGTGCGGAATGTGGATCCGACCGACCAGGTGATGCGCGCGCCGTCCTGCGCCCAGCCGGAGAAGTCGGCGCCGTCGCGGGTGAGCCGCGCGCGCGCCGCGCCCGGGATACTGATATTGACCGTCGCCGGCTTGCCGCCGGTGCGCGCGGGCATATCGACCAGATAGAGCTGCGACGCCGCCCGCGCGAGAATCCGGGTGCCGTCGGGGCTGACCTGCGCGTCCTGCACCGGCAGCGGCACGCCGACATATTGCCCCATCGCGCGCGCGACGACGGCCACTTCGCTGCGTACTGCGCCTGACACGGGATCGAGCGAATGCAGCGCGCCGGCGCCGTAGAACCATAGCCGGCCGTCGCGGGTGAAAGCCGGCGAGCGGGCGCCGGCCACATGGGCGAGCAGGCTGGCCGTGCCGCCTGCAGCGGGAAAACGAACGATGTCGGCGGGACGATCGGGGTCGAGTTCGTTGAGGGCGCGCAGCCGGTCATAGTGATTGGCCCGGATCGCCACAACACCGCCGCCATCGGGGGTGAACAAGGGTTCGGTGAAGAACGCGCCCGAGGCCAGCCGGCGCGGCTTTCCGCCCGCCGCGGGGATCGTCCACAGGCTGCCCCCGGCCGGATTCCAGGTGACATAGGTCAGCGTGCGCCCGTCGGGCGACCAGCTCGGCTGAAAGGCGTCTTCAGCGACGAGCTTGCGCGGTGCCGCGCCGTGGCGCTGGACGTAGAGCGCGCCCAAAGCGGTAAAGGCGACCTCGCGCCCGTCGGGCGACAGCTTCGGGGCCTGCGCGATGCGCGGCCGGACCGGGCCGGTCTCCTCGCGCTGGCGCACCCGCGTCGACGCGGCGAGGTCGAGCCGCACCGGGGCCTCGAACGCGATCGGGGTCACCCGGCCGCTGGCGAGATCGAGCCGGCGGTTGCCGCCATCGACGCTCAGCACGATCGAACGATCATCGGGCGCGAACACGAAGCGCGGCAGCAGCCCGTCATAATAGCCGCCCTCCTGCCCGTCACGATCGAGCGGGAAAGCGATCCGGCGGTCCTTGCCGGTCTCGAGGTCGCGCAGCCGCAGCGCGGTCTGCCCTTCTTCGCGGGTGGCATAAGCGATTGCCTTGCCGTCGTGCGAGAGCTGCGGCGCGATCGCGCCGCCCAAGGGGGTAAGGAAGGGTTCGTCGGTTCCCGCGGCCAGATCGCGCCGCGCGATCGTCCAGTTGGGCGGATCGCCTTCGGTCCAGGTATGGCCGTGCTTGGTGGCGTAATAGGCATAGCGCCCGTCGGGGGAGATCACTGCCCCCATCGCATTGACGCGCTTGTCCCAATCGTCGTCGCCGTTCGGCTGGGCCTTGACCACCACGGCTCCGGCGCCGCCCGCGGCGGGGAATTGCCACAATTCGAAGGCGAGCACCGAATGGACCGCGCGCGAGACATAGACGCTCTGCGCATCGGGCGACCAGGCCGGTGACGTATAGAGCGTCAGCGCAGTATCCTGCGACAGCTGGCGCAGGCCGCTGCCATCGGCATTGGCGACCCAGAGATTGGTCACCCCCGAGCGGTCGGAGACGAACGCGATGCGCTTGCCGTCGGGCGAGAAGACCGGGTTGCGCTCGAACGCCATGCCGGTGAGCAACGGCCGCGCCGCGCCGCCCGCGGCATCGAGCGCATAGATGTCGCCGAGCAGGTCGAACAGGATCGTCTTGCCGTCGGGCGACAGATCTAGCTGCATCCACGTCGCCTCGCGCGCGGTGAATTCCAGCGTGCGCGCCGGCGCCAGCGGCAGACCCGGAGTCTGTGCGTGCGCGGTCGCGATCGGCAGCGCGGCGAGGAGAGCGAAGACCCGGATCATAAGCGATTGCTTCGCCAGAAAGGGCCGCCTCCGCAAGCATCGGCTCGCGGAGGCGGCGTTGCGGTCAGAGCGACCAATCGAGGCGAAGACCGATCGTGCGCGGCCGCACGATCGAACCGGCGGGCGCGACGGCATCGGTGAAGGGCGCGTTTAGGATCCCATATTCGTCGACCACGTTGTTCGCGAACGCCAGCAGCTTGACGTTGTCGAACGCGGTTATCGCCACGCGCAGGTCGACGATGTTGAAATTGCCGCGCGTGTTCGGATTGCCGAACGCCACCGGCGCTTCGGAGAGATAGCGGTGTGCGATCTCGAAACTGGGCGCGAGCGGCGAATTCGCCAGTTCGAACCGCAGGTTGTTGGCGACCGACCAGTCTGAGGATCCCGGTAGGGTGGTGCCCGACGCATAGCCGCCGCCCGGCGCGAAGGTATCCGGCAGGAAGTCGGTCAGCTGCGCGTCCTGATAGGTGATATTGGTGGAAAAGCTCGCGAAGGGCGCGAGCTGCACCGTCGCCGCGAGCTCGACGCCGCCGACATTGGCGCCGCCGGCGTTGGACACATAGGAATAGAAGTTCGGCCCCGGCCCGAACAGCCGGGCCTGAATGCCGGACCAGTCGATGGTGAACGCAGTCGCCTCGATATAGAGCTTGCGGTCGAACAGCGAGAATTTGACCCCCGCTTCGTAATTGTCGGTGGTGTCGCTGCCATAGCTTTGCGGGATCGTCGGCAGGAAGCCCGCATTGGGATTGATGCCGCCGACGCGATAGCCCTGCGAATAGGTCAGATAGGCCATGAACGTCTCGCTCGGCCGCAGCGCCAGCGTCGCCTTCGGAGTGAATCCGTCCTCCTTCTCCTCGACCGTCGCGGTGCTGCCGGTGGCGCTGCCGCTCACTGCGCCGGGCTGGTTGGCGACGGTGGCCTGATAGCGGTTCCAGTAATAGCGTCCGCCCAGGATCAGCTCGAGCGCCGGGATCGGTTTGATCGAGAGCTCGCCGAACACGCCGAGATCCTCGTTGATGCCGTCCGAGATGTAGCCATAGATGCGGTCGCCGGGGGCGAGGACGCTGCCGGAAACGCCGCCGAAGCTCGCCGGATTGGCGTTGATGAACGCCTCGGCACCCCCTTGGAAGATCTGGTCGTAGCTGGATTTGTCGGCGCGCATATAGCTGGTGCCGATCAGCCAGTTGATCGCGCCGGTGCCGGGCGACGTGAGCCGGGCCTCGATCGTCTTGATCGTCGCATCGGCGGTGCCGAACGAATACGCCGCCTCGTCGCCGGTCGTGTCGCCGGTCACGTACGGATAGGGATAGGAAAAGACGGTCTCGTTGTTCTTCTTGGTGACCGCGCCGAGCACCGTCAGCATGGCGAAGCCGAGCCCCTGATCCAGCCGCAGCGAATTCAGCCAGAAGTCTGTCTGCTGGGTCTCGGCGCGCTGGGTGATGCGGATATAGGGCGTGTCGGTGTCGAGATAGGATTGATCGTCGAACTGCGTGTCCTGATAGGTCGACAGCCAGGTCAGCGTGGTGTCGGGGCCGGGGGTGAACACCACCGAGCCGCGCAGCCCGCGGGTGCGGAAGTCGTTCGATCCCTCGACGCCGATTCCGGGATTGTCGAGATAGCCGGCGTCGACGCGCTGGAGCGCCATCACCCGCACCGCCAGCGTGTCCGCGATGATCGGCACGTTGATCATCGCCTTGGCGGCATAATTGAGCTCGCCGTTCGAATTCTTGGTGACGCCCACCAGCCCCGAGGCGGCAGCATCGAACTTCGAGGCGTCCGCCGTCTTGACGACGTAATTGACCAGCCCGCCGAGCGACGACGAACCGAACAGGGTGCCCTGCGGACCGCGCAGCACTTCGACGCGCTCGAGATCGAAAGTGTCGATATCGGGAATGCCGATCGGGAAGCCGGGCTCGACCAGCGGGATCTCGTTGAGATAATAGCCGACGGTCGTCTGGCCCTGCTCGTGATAGGTGGTCGCCGCGATGCCGCGGATCACCACTTCCGAAACCCCGGGCTGATAATCGTTGAACACCACGCCCGGCAGCCGGACGATATAGTCGGCAAGGCTGTTGGCATTGGCGTCGGCCAGGGCTTCGCCCGTGACTGCGCTGATCGCCAGCGGCGCCCGGCTGATCGCCTCCTCGCGCTTGCTGGCGGTCACGACGATCTCGTCGCGGCCCTCGCCGACGACTTCCTGCGCCTGCGCGACGCCTGCCGCGCCGGCGATTGCGAGTGCCAGCGCCGAAACCCGCGCCAGCCGCAACCCGTGATTCCTGATCATTAACTTCCCCTTCGCTCGTTGGGGTGCCGCGTCTTCGCGTGCCTCCCCGAAATCCTCAGGCTCCCCCGGCAGCCTTTGCTCACGCCTCGCCGAAGCGCTGCGTGCCGTCGACGATCGTCCGCAAGACCCTGGTGTCCGCGATGCCCGCCGGGTCGTCGCGCGCGAGATCGCGGTCGAGGACGACGAGATCGGCGAGCTTGCCGATCTGCAGGGTGCCCAGCCGGTCTTCCTGAAAGCCGGCATAGGCATTCTCGGCGGTGTAGGCGTGCAGCGCCTGGGCGAGCGTGACCCGCTCCGAGGGCAGCCAGCCGCCGGGATTGGCGCCGTCGATCGTCTGGCGGAGCACCGCCGCGGCGATGCCGGTGAGCGGGTCGACCGGCGCCACCGGCCAATCCGATCCGAACGTCACGTGTGCGCCGCTCGCGATCAGCGAATGGAAGGCATAGGTGCCGTGGAGCCTTTGCTCGCCGATGCGTTTCACTGCCCAGCGGCCGTCGTCGATCGCGTGGTAGGGCTGGACCGAGGCGATCACGCCCTGCGCGGCGAAGCGCTTGATGTCCTTCACGTCGAGATGCTGGGCATGCTCGATCCGGAAGCGGCGGTCGCGCTTGCCGTTGGCCTTCGCGACGCGCGCATAGATGTCGAGCAATTGTCCGTTCGCCGCGTCGCCGATCGCATGGGTAGTGACATGGAGGCCGGCCTTGTCGGCGCCGGCGATCCATTGCTCGATCTTGTCGAGCGGGTCCAGCGCGATGCCGTGGCTGTCGGGCGCGTCGGTGTAAGGCTGGCGGAACAATGCGGTGCGCGAGCCGAGCGAGCCGTCGACCAGCCCCTTCATCCCGCCCCAGCGGACCCAGTCGTCGCCGCGCCCCTCGGCTGCGACGATGGCGGCCATCTTCTCCCAGTCCTTGAGCGGCACGAACGAAAAGAAGCGCATCGGCAGGGCCGAGCGGGCACGGATGCGCCGCAACGCGTGCTGGGTGGTCCAGTCGAGCTCGGTGACATGCGCCTGGGTGACCCCCTTCGACAGCGCATAGGCCGCGCCCTGCGCCAGGGTCGCGTCGATCTCGCTGTCGGTGAGCGGCGTGATCACCCGGTCGATCAGATCCTTGGCGGCATCCTTGACGATCCCGGTCGGCTCGCCATTGGCATCGCGCACGATCACCCCGCCGGCGGGGTCGGGGGTGTCGCGGGTTATCCCGGCGAGCTTGAGCGCCACTGCGTTGCACAGATACATGTGGAGATCGAGCCGCGCGACCGCGACCGGCGTGTCGGGCGTCAGCGCATCGATCCACGCCCGGCGCGGCAGCTCGCCGCCCCACAGCTGTTCATCCCAATGCCCGCCCTCGAGCCATTTGCCCTTGGGCAGCTTCGCCGCGGCCTCGCCGATGCGGCGCGCGAATTCCTGCGGGGTGGCTGCGTCGCGCAGGCTCGGCTGCGAGAGCATCGCCGAACCGCGCAGGAAATGGGTGTGGTTGTCGATGAAGCCGGGCATGACGAAGGCGCCCTTCAGGTCGATCACCTGCGTGCCGCGCCCGCTCGCCGCGCGGACCGCCCCGGCGCCGAGGACGGCGATGCGATTGCCCTTGATCCCGATTGCATCGGCGCGGGGCGTGCGCGCGCCGGTCCAGACACGCGCGTTCAGATAAGCGATGTCGAGATCGCCTTCGGTCGCCCAGGCGGCGCGCGCCACCAGCGATGCGGGAACGGCGCCGAGCAACAGGCGACGGCTGATCGTGGCGTTCACTTCGCGGTCTCCGGGCTGGTGTGACGGGCAAGCCGGTCGGCATTCATGCGGCGCATCCAGTCGGCGAGCCCGCCCTCGGGCAGAGCGGTGAGCAGATCGGACACCGTCGCGGCACTTTCCTCCTGCCCCAGCTTGAAGCGCGCGTCGATGCCGCGGACATGCGCACGAAACGCGATGATCCGCGGCAGCAGCGCCGCGACGCGCTCGCCGGCATCGGCGAGGGTCCAGGGCCGGGCGCGGCCCGCCTCCATCGCATTGGTGAGCGAGTCGATCGCGGCGAGCGTCTCCTCCTCGACGAATTCGATTTCGACGGCGATCGCCGCCACTGCGAAGTTCCATGTCGGCACCCAGCGCGGCTGACGCACCGGCTCGGGCGACATATAGGCCTGCGGCCCGGTGAACAGCAGCAGCGCCGACGGGTCGGCCCGCAGGTCGGCCACTTGCGCATTGAAGCGCGAGCAATGGCCGAGCAGCGACACCAAAGCGCCCTCCCCGTCGGTCTCGGCGAGCATCGGCAACGGCGTCGCCTCGAACCTCCCCGCGCCACGCGACACCAGCCAGGCGAGCGGATGCCCGGCGATCAGTTTCAGAAGGTCGGCATTAGAGCCCGGATCAAACTGCATGTTGCGATGGTGTTACGATCCTGATCCCATTGAAACGTCCAGATTTGCAAAGCCGACGGGTCCAGCGGATGGCTATGCGCGTACGGCCTGCCCCAGCGCCGCGATCGCCGCCTCGGCATCGGCTTCGTCGAGGCTGGCGAAGCCGAGCCGCAGGCCGCGCTCGGCACCCGGATGGACCATGTGGCTGTGCGACGGCGCGAAACTCAGGCCGATGTCCGGTGCGCGGCGCTCGATGCGATCGAGCGCGGCATGG
>JASLBO010000303.1 GCA_030146605.1 Sphingomonas sp.
CCTTGACGCCCTTGAGGACCTTGAACCCGGCGCCGGGGTTGGTCAGCACCGTAGATGTCGAACCCGCAATGGACCCCGTGCCGGAGATCCACGTCAGCTGCCTAGCCATACAGCACCTCGGCTTCGTGCTCCAGGTCGCGCAACTGCTGCATGGTCTGAATCCCAGGGATTGCGTTCAGCGTGAAGTCGTACTTCTTGTGAATCGTCGCGCCGCCCCCGAAGGGAGTCGACGTGTCGGTGCCGCGGGGCGCAGGGGGGCTCGATGTGGATGATCCGCGCATCATCTGGTCGATCGCACGCGATTCGGCGTTCGTGAAGACGTGCCCGTTGGCCGGGAACATGACGAGCTCTTCGCCCCGCTCGCCGACCTTCGTCAGTTGTCCGGCCCTCACTGGGCCGCCGTCTGCGCGTGTGGGGACTACCCCGCCAGCAGGCAGGGGCAGCGGCAGGTTGCCGGGGTTCTGATTGGGCGTGTTCCCGATGACTTCGTTGATGAAGACGTTGACCCAGCGGTCCTTCATGTTATCGAGCTTGTTCTGGATGCCGTTGATCACGGTCGATGCGTTGTCCTGCGCGGAGATCTTCACTTCCTTGCCGTTCGGCAGCTTGATCACAGCCGCGCCAGTGCCGTCGATCGTGCGCGTCGCACCCAACGCCGACAGCGACGCGTTGTCCATGTTCGCGACGACCGTTTGCAGCGCGAGCGGCAGCGGGCCCTCCATCGCGGACGCGAGTTCGAGCGCCTTCGCCTGCTGCGCCTGCAACGCCGCCGTCTGAGCCTCGACAGAGCCTTGGTTCGCGTAGTGCGCCGACGCCTCCTTGCCCGCGGCCTCGATGACGCGCAGCGACGCCGACTCCACCGTCTCCTTCGCCGCCCGCAACTCCAACTCGGTCGCGGTGCCGGACTTCAGCGTGTCGTTGAGGTTCTTGCGCGCCTGGTCGTACGCCGTCGTCGCCATGCGCAACGCCAGGTTGTTGCCCGCCAGCAGCATCGACAGCGACAGCTGCTCCTGCATGCGGTCGACGAGCGTCTGGGTGGCGCGTGCGGCGTCGTACTGGGCATCCTTCAGCTGCTGCTGACGCAAACCGAGGACCGCCGACGCCGCCGACGCCTCCTGCGAGCCCTTCCCGAACCGGTCGACCGCCAACGAGTGATTCGCCGACGCCGCCGACGCATCCGCCTGTGCCCGCTGCAGCACCGTCATCGCCTCGCGCTGCTTCGCGATCTCCACCGTCGCCTCGGACATCGTCGGCACGAAGAACTCGCCGACAGCCTTGCCGAAGCTCGTCAGCATGCCCAGCGCAGCCTCGTTCTTGGCGAGCTTCAGGGACGCCTGCTCCGCCGCCGCGCCACCGGCCATAAGCTTGGATGTCAGCTCGTCCACCGACCCGAACGCGGCCTGCGCGCCCGCCGCGACACCGAACAGCGCGGCACCGGCGATCGCCCCGTACGGGCCGATGAACGACAGCGCCGTTCCCAGGCCGCGCATCGACGTGCCAGCCTTGCCGCCCTTCTCTCCGGCCGTCTGCATGCGGTCACCGGCACGACCGACCACGTCACCTGCAGCACCGAACACGGCAGCGCCGGCGCGAGCGGTCAGCATCACGCCCACCACGGTGCCGATCGCCGGGGCCAGCGGGCCCAACGCGTTCAGGATGCCCGCCACCACGCTGAGCACGCCCGAGCCTGCCGTAGCGATCAGCGGGAACGCCGTGCCACCGAGGTCCTCAGCGGCATCGGTCGTCTGGTCGATCACCTGGCGCGCATCCGCGAACGTGCCCTGGAAGTCGTCGGACAGCATCGCCAGCAGGCTGCCGCCGAACCCGAGCAGGTCCTCGATCACCAAACCGAACTCGGCCGCGTTCCGGCCGGCCGACGGGGCGCCCTCGGAGATCTCCATGAAGAAGTCCGAGAGCCCAGTGCCAGCGTGGGCCAGCAGCGCGTTGAAGCCGGCGACGGCCTGCCCGGATTCCTGCACGCTCTTGCGCATGCCAGGCAGGGCGTTCATGGCCAGCCGCATCACGCCGTCGACGAGCATCGTGACCGCAGGGCCAGACTCGGCGGCCATGGCCTTGAGCTCGGGCCGCATGCGCCGGAACCCGGCCGTCACCTGATCGGCCGCGAGCACCAGCTCATCACGCAACGGTTCGGTGATGTCCTGTGCGCCGTCAGCCAGCTCGCTGGTCGTGTCAGACCACACGCGCTGCATCTCGTCGCTCGACTGCTGCATCGTGATCGCGAGACCCGCGAGCAGCAGCGGCACGCCGACGAGGCCGGCCGCGATCGCCGTGCCGGCCAGACCGCCGGCCGCGCCGGCGCCGACGAGCGTTCCGGCGAACGCGAGGGCACTGCGGTTGCCGCGCTCCGACTCGCGTGTCGCGAGGGCTTCAGCGACTGCTTTCGCCCGTGTCTTGGCGGCGGACTCTTCGTCCTTCTTGGACTTCGCCTCGATCGCCGCGGTGACGCGGTCGGTGGCGACCGCTTCCTGTTCCTTGAGCCGGATGGATTCCTGCTCCAGTCGGAGCGTGTTCTGGATTTGTGCGTCGTGCTTGCGGCGAGCGGCTGCGAGACGTTCCTCGGCAGCCGCTACCCGCTCGGCCGGGGCGCCGTCGCGCAGCGCGTTGAGCGCGGCCTCAGCGACACGGACCTTGCCGGCCGCGTCCTCTTCGGCTTTGCGGGATGCCTCGATCTTGCGCGCATTCGCGGCCGCTTTGACGGCGGACTTCTCGCCCGCCTGGTCGAGCTTTTCCATGTTTTGGCGGGCGTCGGACGTATCCGCCGTCACCTTCGCGTAAAGCTCGCCAACCAGCAGGGCCACACGCGACACGATCAGCCGGGGGTGTCACCCTTCGGCACGGGCGGTGGCGGAGTGCGGCGCGACCGGAGCGCCGTCCACATGCGCGACTCGTACGACAGGCCCCACATCAAGATGGTGAACCGACGCCACGTCATCTGCTTCAGCACGCCCGGCTTGGCTAGATCGAGCCGGTACTCGCGCTGAAAGTCGGCCTCGATCAGCGGCCATGCTTCGAGGACTTCGGCCCATCCGACTTTCGGCGCGGTCGCCTCACGCTCCTTGCGGAGGGCTTCTTCCCAGAGTTCGTCGTCGATGAACTCTGGGAGCTCTTTGAGCTGCCCGTCTCCGGGCTCACCGCTGGGGGGTCGGCATCACCGCCGCCCGTCCACGTCGCGAGCGCCTGGTCGGCGCCGAACACGTGCCACGCGATCAAGGTCTTGCCCGCGCGTTCGATTTCGGGCCACTTGATGCCGTCGGCCTCCATCTCGGCGAGGCGGTCGCCGAGCAGGTTGCGGATCAGCAGGGCCTCGGACGCGTCGTCGAGCAGCTCGTCGTTGGGGTTGGGCTTCTGGCCTGCGATGATCGCGAGCGTGAACTTCGAGGTCTCCTCGCGCAGCCGCATGATCTGCAGCCCGTCGTCGGCCGGGATGTCCGGTGAGAACGAGTAGACCTTGCCGCCGATGGGCAGGTCGAGGGGCTCCTTGTTGAGGGACTGCTGGAAGCGTGCGAGATCGGGGAAGGTGGGCATCGGTCGCTACCTCACTAGGCCGGGTCGTAGTCGGCGAGTTCGCCCTGACCGATGAGCTCACAGTTGAAGCGCGTGAACTCGGTCACCGAGCCGCCGGTGCCGTTCCACTGGGCCTCAGCGGTGCCCTGGTAGCCCTCGTCCGGGTCGGTCCGGTAGGCCCGCCACTGGACGTTGGCCGCGTCGCCGACGAGCTTGCCCTTGGCCTTGAGGAACACCTGGCCGGGGTCGCGCACGTAGGCGCCGGTGTAGCCCTCCAAGCCTTCGAGGACGACCTTGTACTTCTTGAGGGTGGAGCCGTCGGAGCCCCAGCCGTTGGAGTCGTACGTGGTGCTGTCCTGGTTGGTCGGCGAGATCTGGAT
>JASLBO010000334.1 GCA_030146605.1 Sphingomonas sp.
GCCTTTCCCAAGATGGGCGACCGATTAGTCAGTGAGATCGAGGGGCCGCTAATCCGAGACGTGTTGGCCCCAATCTGGCTCGCGAAACCGGAGACTGCCCGCCGCGTCCGGCAGCGGATCGGTACCGTTCTGGACTGGTCCTACGCCAGAGGGTTCCGGCCAACCGAGGCCCCGATGCGCTCGCTTTCGAAAGGTTTGCCGCGACAGCCGAAGAAAGACAACCATTTCGCGGCTCTGCCTTACGCGGCCATTCCGGACTTTATCGAAAATCTCGGGGAGCGTGAGTCCGTCGGACGAGTGGCGCTAGAAGCGCTCATCCTAACGGCGGCGCGCTCGGGCGAAATTCGAGGCGCGACTTGGTCGGAACTCGACTTGAAAGGCGCCCTCTGGACCGTTCCTGCCGCGCGCATGAAGATGGGTCGCGCGCACATCGTACCTCTCTCCCCTGAAGCTATAGCCGTTTTCGAACGCGCCCAGAAATTCAAAGGAGATGTCGCCGACTTGGTGTTCCCGGGTCAGGAGGGGAAGAAGCCGCTCTCCGACATGACGCTCCTCAAGATCCTGCGAGACATGGACCTCACGGAAACGGTCCACGGCTTTCGGTCCGCGTTCCGCGATTGGGTCGCGGAGCAGACTGACTATTCCGGTGAAATCGCTGAAGCAGCGCTCGCTCACACGATTTCGAACAAGGTGGAAGCGGCCTATCGTCGGACCGACTTCCTGGACAAGCGTCGACTTCTCATGCGGGAGTGGGCAGCCTTCTGTAAAAAGGTACCCGCTCCGTCGAATGAGGAGCGGGTAGAGGAATCAAGTGTCGCGTTTTCGCCGCACCAGGTGGCAGCCGCTTGATTGCTGTTCGAAGACCCACCGCTGGCCGGTAAAACGCTCGATGATGTCGCGTGCCGTAAGCGCATGCTGGCTGGGCTTCACAGTGGTGAAGCTGCCACCATCCGCCAGCGCGAAAGGCAACAACAGCTGGTCTGCCAGATAAGGCCCTGCGAACGCTTCAGAGGCCAGAAATCCGGCCATGCGATGTGCCGCGGTCTTGGCGAGCGATTCCGCCGACACGCCAAGCTTGCCGAAACCCGTGACAATCTCGGTGGTATGCTCGAACCTTGCCTCGAGCAACAAGACGTTGCCCGGGCCCTGCTCATCGGGGAGTTGCCGAACAGCGAACGCATCCTCCGGCCAATCCGGCAGTAACTTGCGCGCAGTCTCGATCTCACGCTCGGCGATGTTGTGCGGCAGCGCGGCGAACAATGCTATGCCCGACACCGACAAAAGGGCGCCGCGATCAAGGCAGTCGACTGGCGTCAGCGTGCCCGGGCGGATGTCCACTTCTATCCGTCCTCCACCACGTGGATAGAAGCCGTGGCGAACCAGCCGCATCTCGATCTGCGCGCCCATACGGCCCACCACAGGTACGAACGCCTTCGCCATGAAGTCGAACGGCGGTGCCAGCATGTTGTGGGTGCCGCCCTCGAGGACGAGCCGCGAAGGTCCGTTGGCGAGCAGCAACGGCATCAGCAACGTCTGGAAGACTAGCCCGGTGCTCCCAGCAGTGCCCACCGCGAAATGGTATTCGCCGGGCGTGACCCGGCCGGGGGTGAAGGTAAAGTCAGACGCACCGACCGCGACCCCCTCGCAGGCGGCGCCACCGATCGCGCAAGCCGCGTCGATTGCAGTGACGTGTTGGCGCATCAGCCCCGGCTTCTGGCGCTTGCCGCGCGCATTGGTGATGCGGAAAGGTTGCCCGGTGACGAGCGACAGCGCGCAGGAATTGCGCACCACTTGCCCGCCTCCTTCGCCCTCTGACCCGTCGATGATGATCATGTGTTTGCCAGTTCCAGAAAAAGTTGATCCGCGCGCTCGACAAAGCGTTCACGCACCTTTCGCGCCGGAAGCTCGCCCGCCCGATCGAGCTCGCTGCGGATCAGCGAGTCGATCTCAGGCAGCCGGGCACCGTTCGCACGTTCGTTGGTGCGGGCCTTCGCTTCGGCCAGCGCATCGATCTGCTCGACCAGCGCGGTCGGCAGATCGCTGGCAGCAACCAGCGCGTGCAGGTTCATTGGCGGCCGCGACGTCGGGTTCAGCCGGATTGCACGGATCGCCAACGCCGGGCGCAGCGCGTAGAAATACTTCTTCACCGGCACCGCATCCCCACCATCGAGCCACCGATCCGCAGCTAGCTTGCCCGATCGCGCATAGTGATACGCAATCGCGCGCGGATCGAGCAGATCGTCCGCAAGGCTCCTCAGCCGACCGATAAAGGGATCGTCGGGTCGGTAGCGGATCGACGATTCTATCCACTCGCTCACCACGGCGTTCGACTTGAGCAACAGGAGAAGCGCCTTGCGCACGTCCCAGCCGTTCAGGTCGATCTCATCCTCGATCCGTGTCTCGATCACGTTGCGCCCGGGCGCGAGCGACAGATACCAGTCGCGCGGCCGGACATAGAGAAACCGCACGTCATAGTCGCTGTCGGGCGAAGGGAAGCCCCAGGCACGCGAGCCGGACTCGACCGCGAGCAGCAGGCGCACGCTATTGTCCGCCTCGATCCTGTCGAGCCGCGTTTCGATATCCTGCCGAACAGCGGGAAGGATTGCCTTGTCAGCCTTTGCCGTCATCTTCTTCTCATCAAACCGGCAGGTGCGCCGCGCGCCCGTTGCCGGGAGGCGGCGCATCTTCTCGGCCCCTTCGGAAAATCGGCGGTGTACGCGCCGGGCTGACGAGAGCTTTTAGCCCTTCACGCACACCACCTGCTTGAGCGTATGGACGATCTCGACCAGGTCGGCCTGCGCCGCCATTACGGCCTCGATCGGCTTGTACGCCTTTGGCGTTTCGTCGATCACGCCTTCGTCCTTGCGGCACTCAACGCCCGCGGTGTCGCGGATGTGCTCGTCGAGCGTCACCAGCTTCTTCGCTGCGGTACGGGACATCACGCGCCCCGCACCATGGCTGCAGCTGTCGAACGATTCGGGGTTGCCGAGCCCCCGTACGATGAACGACTTGGCGCCCATCGAACCGGGGATGATGCCCAGCACGCCCTTCGCAGCTCGGACCGCGCCCTTGCGGGTAACCAGCACGTTCTCACCGAAGTGGTTCTCGCGCTGGACGTAGTTGTGGTGGCAGTTGACTGCCTCCAGTTCCGCATCGAACGGCTTGGCGATCTGCCCCCGCAACGCCCGAATGACGTTGGTCATCATCATCCGCCGGTTCAGCGCCGCGAAGTCCTGCGCCCAGCCGACTGCCTCGACATAGTCGTCGAAATGGTCGGTCCCCTCCGGGAAATAGGCGAGGTTCTCGTCGGGCAGGTTGATGTGCCACTTGCGCATGTCCTGCTTCGCCAGCTCGATGAAATAGCTGCCGATCGCGTTGCCGATGCCGCGCGAGCCAGAATGGAGCATCACCCACACGCGCTGGTCCTGATCTAGGCACAGCTCAATGAAGTGATTTCCCGTGCCGAGCGTGCCCAAATGCACCAGGTTGTTGGTGTTCTTGAGCTTCGGATACTTCTCGACGATCCGCTCGAACCGCGCCGCCAGCGTTGCCCAGGCTTCGACGATGGGCGCGGGCGGATCACCCCACGAGCCCTTGTCGCGCTTGCCCCGGCCGACGTCCCGGCCATGCGGCACCGCCTGCTCGATCGCGGAGCGGATGCCTTCGAGATTGTCGGGCAGATCGCTCGCGACCAGTGAGGTGCGTGCCGCCATCATGCCGCAGCCGATGTCGACGCCCACTGCTGCGGGGATCACCGCGCCCTTGGTTGGAATCACCGAACCGACAGTCGCGCCGATGCCGATATGGACATCGGGCATCGCGGCCACGTGCTTGAACACGAACGGCATCTGCGCCGCACGTGCCAGCTGGGCGCGTGCGCCGTCCTCGACGGGCACACCACGGGTCCACATCTTGATCGGCACGCCACCTTCGACGTGCTGGAAATCATACAAAGCCTCGGTCATCTCGACCTCCTTCAAACGCGATCATGGTGCCGGCGACGATAATTGGCGAGACATCCCGGGCGAGCCCGGGGGCGGGGTCGAACCGCGTCGGCCTTTCGGCCTTTACCGTGTAGTCCCACCGGCATTCGCCAGCGCTTCATTTGTCCTGTGCCGGCGACGATCGATGGCGAGACATTTTTGCTGGGCTATTCGGTTTCCCGAAGGCGGAGTTGAACCGCCGACCTCCCGCCTCTCAGCGGGTGCTCTACCCTGTAGTCCCGCCGGCATTCGCCAGCGTCGATTCCGGTTTCGGCGACGATAGATGCGAAAGACAGTCCCCCGGAGGGGGCATCGTGACAGGATGTAGTCCAACGCGGCATTCGCCGGAGTTGAGGTGCTGGCGACCAGTGGGTGGTGAGTCATGCCTTGT
>JASLBO010000366.1 GCA_030146605.1 Sphingomonas sp.
CGTCCTTCCCATGAAGCAAATGTGACAGCCTCCAGCCGCGCCCCAGGAGCGCCCGACGCGCCGGAATCACTCGCCACGGGTGTCTGGACGCTGGCGGGCGACCGGTTGATCATAGCCGAGCGGGGAGGCCCTGCAACCATCGTCGTGCCGACCGAGCAGGTGCGGCTGCTCGCCGTCGACCTGCCGCTGCCGAGCCGCGCCAGGCGATTGCAGGCGCTGCCCTTCGCGATCGAGGAGCTGATCGCCGAGCCGGTCGAGTCGGTGCATCTCGCGCTCGGGGCTGCAATTGCGCCGGGACGCTATCTGGTCGGCGTCGTGCGGCACGAGCTGATCGCGGCATGGGTCGATTCGGCGGAGGAAGCGGGTCTGGCGCATGCCGCGATCGTTCCCGACGCGCTTGCGCTGCCGCGGCCCGCCGAAGGGGAGTGGTCGATCGATCTCGGTGACGATCGGGCGGTGGTTCGCGCCGGCGACGGCACCGGTTTCGCGATTTCGCCGGTGATGCTGCTGGCGGCGTGGCAGGCGGCCGGGCGCCCCGCCGCGCGGTCCTATGGCGCGCCGCTTCCGGCGGAGATGCTGGCCGGTGGATCGACGATCGCGCCGGGAGCGCTTTCCGAGCGGCTGCTCGCGCCCATGCTCGACTTGCGGCAGGGCATTTATGCCCGCCGTCGCGCCGCCTTGCCGAACATCTGGCGGCGGCTGGGGTGGATCGTCGCGCTTGGCGCGGCCGCGCATGTCGTGATCGCCACCGCGGACACGCTGATGCTGCGGAGCATCGCCGACCGGCGCGAAGCCGAGGCGCGCGCGCTGCTCGCGACCGCCGCGCCGGGGGCGAATCTGGGTGGCGATCTCGCCACGAGCGTCGCCGATCTGCTTCCCGTCGGCAGCAGTGCGCCGCCCGACGCCTTTCTGCCGCTGCTGACGCGCGTCTCCGCCGCGCTCGGGCCGCTGGCAGGCGCGATCACCGTGCGCGCGATCAATTATCAGGCCAACGCCGTCACGTTCGATCTCGACGGGGGCGATCCCGGCCTTGCCGCCCGCGTCGAGGCGGCACTGCGCGCCGCGCGCGTGGGGGCGAGCGTTACCCGCTCGCCCGACGGCAGCATCCGCATTACGGCGAACGCAGCATGAGAATCGTGATTGCCCGTGTGCCGGCGCTCGACGCCGCATTGATCCGCTTCGACAGCTGGTGGGGCGGCTTGAGCCGGCGCGAACAGGTCATGGTCGCGGGGCTCGGCGTGCTGCTGGGCGCGGCGATATTGGTCTTCGGGGTGATCAAGCCGCTGCAGGCCGCGCGCGCCGATGCGCTGGCCGACATCCGCACCTATGAGACGCTGAGCGCGCGGGTCCGCGCTGCGGGCACGCTGACCGCCACGCGCGCGCCGCGCCGGCAAGGTCCGCCCGCGCAGGTGGTCAGCAGCGCGGCGACCAGCTTCGGGCTGGCGGTGGCGCCCGAGACGATCCCGGGCGGGGTGCGCGTGACGATCGCCGATGCGAGCTACGACAGCCTCTTGGCGTGGCTGGCCGATATCAGCGGGTCGAGCGATCTGCGCGTCCGCCGGCTTTCGATCCAGCGCCGCCCGAGCCCGGGCCGCGTCTCCGCCAGCGTGGATTTCGGCGCATGAGCGAAACGCTGATCCTGATCGACGACGCTCCCGCGACATTGCCTTACAGCTTCGCGCGCAAGCAGGGTGTGCTGCTGCGGGCGGGCGCGGGGGGAATCGAATGCGTCCACCGCGCCGGCGTGGGCCTCGACGCATTGCTCGAGGTCCAGCGGATTGCGCCGCGCGCATCCTTTGTGGAGGTCAGCGACGAGGCGTTCGATGCGGCGCTGAGCACGCAATATAGCGGCAGCGCCGGCGCGGCGGCGGACTTCGACCTCGGCGACATGGATCTCGCGGCGCTTGCCGACAGCGCCGCCTCGATCGACGACCTGCTCGACACCCGCGACGACGCGCCGGTGATCCGGCTGATCAACGCGCTGCTGCTCGAGGCCGTCAAGGAAGGCGCGTCGGACGTGCATATCGAGACGCAGGAGAAGCGTCTCGTGGTCCGGTTCAGGGTCGACGGGGTGCTGCGCGACATGATCGAGCCGCCGCGCGCGCTGGCGCCGTTGCTGGTCAGCCGCATCAAGGTGATGGCCAAGCTCGACATCGCCGAACGCCGCGTGCCGCAGGACGGGCGCGTGACCCTGCGCATCGGCGGACATGATGTCGACGCGCGCGTCTCGACGATCCCGACCCAGCATGGCGAGCGCGTGGTGATGCGGCTGCTCGAAAAGGGCTCGCTGCGGCTCGACATGGAGGCGCTGGGGATGAGCGCACGCGACCGCGGGGTATTCAACCGGCTGCTCGAGCGGCCGCACGGCATGCTGCTGGTCACCGGACCGACCGGATCGGGCAAGACCACCACGCTCTATTCGGCGCTGAGCCGGCTCAACGATCGCAAGCGCAACATCATGACGGTCGAGGACCCGATCGAATATGAGCTGCCGGGAATCGGCCAGACGCAGGTCAATCCGCGTACCGACATGACCTTCGCGCGCGGGCTGCGCGCGATTTTGCGGCAGGATCCCGACGTGATCATGGTGGGCGAGATCCGCGACCACGAGACCGCGCAGGTTGCGGTGCGCTCGGCGATGACGGGGCATTTCGTGCTCTCGACGCTGCATACCAACAGCGCGATCGGATCGGTGACGCGGCTGATCGACATGGGCGTCGAGCGCTATCTGCTCGCGCCGATGCTGGTCGGGTTGGCGGCGCAGCGGCTGGTGCGCCGGCTGTGCCCGACCTGCCGCCGCGAGGATGCAGCGAGCGAGGCGGATTCGCTGCTGCTCGGCGGGGCGATCCGGCCAGGCGAGACCTTGTGGCGCGCCGCGGGGTGCGCGGAATGCCACCAGGAGGGCTATCGCGGGCGGGCGGGCCTGTACGAGGTCGTCGCGCTGGACGACCGGTTCCAGAAGATGATCCATGACGGCGCCTCGGAAGCCGATCTCGAGGCGCATGCGAGGCGGGACAATCCGAGCCTGCTCGACGACGGGCTGGCGAAGGTGCGCGGCGGGGTGACCACGGTCGACGAAGTCGCGCGCGTGGTGAGGGACGAGGCGTGAGGGGTAGGCTCCAGTTCCTCCCCGAGCTTTGCTCGAGGGCGACCAGCCGAAGGCTGGTGGAGGGGCCGCACCGCAGGCGCGGGACTCGCTTGCCGCTGGCGACGCCGCCGTCTTCGCGGCGGCCCCTCCACCAGCTTCGCTGGTCCCCCTCCCCGAGACAAGCTCGGGGAGGATTTTAGAGCATGCCCGCTTATTCCTATCGCGCGGCCGACCGGACCGGTGCCTCGAAGCGCGGCGTCATCGAGGCATCGTCGCCTGCCGCCGCGCGGGCGCTGCTCCGCGAGCAGGCGCTGCTGCCGCTGTCGGTAGAGGCGGCGGGGGAGCGGGGGCTTTCGTTCGGCAGCATCCAGTTGCCGGGTTTCCGGCGGTCGGGAGTCTCGCCCAAGGCGCTTGCCACCGTCACTCGCCAGATCGCGACGCTCGTAGGATCGGACATCGCGATCGAGGAGGCGCTGCGTCTCGTCGCCACCCAGTCCGAACAGGCGCAGGTGAGTTCGGTGCTGCTCGACGTGCGCGGCGCGATCCTCGACGGGCGGAGCTTTGCCGCGGCGCTGGCGCAGCATCCCCGCGCCTTTCCCGAATTCTATCGCGCATCGGTGGCGGCGGGCGAATCCTCGGGGCGATTGCCCGACGTGCTCAACCACCTCGCCGAGTTCGTCGAGAACCGCCAGTCGAACGGCCAGAAGCTCCAGCTCGCCTTGCTCTATCCGGCGCTGCTCGCTTTGGTGTCGGTGGGCATGATGGTGCTGTTGCTGGTCTATGTCGTGCCCGATATCGTCCGCGTCTTCGTCTCGCGCGGCGCCGATCTGCCGCTGCTCACCCGGATGCTGATTGCGATCAGCTGGTTCCTGCAGAATTTCGGGCTCTATCTGCTGCTGGCACTGGCGGTTGGCGCGCTGTTCGCGGCGCGCTGGATGCGGGTGCCCGCCAACCGGCTACGGCTGCACCGGATGTTCACCGAGCGGCGGCCGTTCCGCCGTTTCAGCCGGCAGATCAACGCCGCGCGCTTCGCCGGCAGCCTGGCGACGCTGGTGGGGAGCGCGGTGCCGCTGGTCGAGGCGCTGCACGCCGCCGCCGCGGTGACGCCCAATCGCTGGGTGCAGGCCAAGGCGCTCGGCGTCGCCCAGCGCGTCCGCGAGGGTGTCAGCCTGCGCGCGGCGATGCAGGAGGCCGGGGTGTTTCCGACGATGCTGGTTGCGATCGTCGCCAGCGGCGAGACCAGCGGGCGGCTCGCCCCGGCATTGGGCCGGGCGGCGCACGAGCTCGAGCGCGAACTGGATGCTCTGGTATCGACCCTCGTCGCGCTGGTCGAGCCGCTGGTGCTGCTAGTGATGGGCGGGCTGGTGTTGCTGATGGTGCTGGCGATCCTGCTGCCGATCATCAATCTGAACAATCTGGTGACGGTCTAAAATCCTCCTTCGCGCAGCGGGGAGGATTTTAGGGCTACATCTCGCCCTGGATCCTTGCGCCCGCCGGGAGGCCAAGGAACGGCATCATCGTCGCGCCTTCGGGGGTGACCGAGATGTCGACGGCGCCGCTCTCCGCCAGTTCCAGCGTCACCAGCGTGCGGCGGCGCTGCGTCATCGGGGCGATGCGGATCAGCGTGCGGTTGCCGATATGCTCTGCGGTGAGGATCAAGGCGGGCAAAGCGGAGGTCACGCCGCCCTTTTTTGGACGGCAGCTGCCCGGATCGGTGGTGGCGCTGCCGCTCAGCATGCGGCTGCCGCCGCCGATCCGGGCAGCTGCCGTCCAAAAAAGGGCGGCGTGACCTCCGCTTTGCCCGCCTTGATCCTCACCGCAGAGCATATCGGCAACCGCACGCTGATCCGCATCGCCCCGATGA
>JASLBO010000380.1 GCA_030146605.1 Sphingomonas sp.
CCGGCGCCGTCAGCGGCGCGGCGGGCGCGCGCTGAAGCGAGGTATCGATCGTCGTCGAATGGCGAGTCGCGGCGATGAAGGCCAGCACGATGCTCATCACGACGAACAAGGTGGCGAGCACCGCGGTCGCGCGGGTCAGGAAATCGGCGGCGCCGCGCGCCGACATCAGCCCGGACGGGCTGCCGCCCGTGGTCAGCCCGCCGCCTTCCGATCGCTGCATGAGGATCACGGCGACGAGCAGTGCCGCGATGATGGCGTGGACGACGAGCAGGAAAGTGAAGAGCATGGGGGCCGGACCTGTTGCGAAAGCGGCGACATAGGGGAGCCGGTGGCCGGGATCAACCTGCGTCTGGCCGCGCTTTGCTGCACGGCACAAGAAACGCAATTCTAACAAAGCGGTAACATTTCGCCAACGCACTGAAACCACTGGCTCCAAGCTGCGTTAGATGAGCGTGCTCCCGGACAGGACCGGGAACGAAACGGAAGTATATGCCGTGAACGCGATGCCGGACCAATCGCTGTCTTCCTGGAAGAACACTTTGATCGATTATGTGCGCTCGGGCGAGCCCGACCTCACCAATCGTCAGATGGCTCTCCTGATGCTTGTGTATCTCGACCCGGGGCCCCATACGGTCCGCGGATTGGCGCGGGCGCTGAACGTATCCAAGCCCGTTGTTACCCGCGCCTTGAATCGCCTGGGGACGCTCGGCTATCTACGCCGCCAACGCGACGATACCGACAAACGCAACATCTTCGTTGCGCGTACCGCTGAAGGGGCAGAGTTTCTTGCAGAGTTCGGGCATTTCCTCGCTGGCGACGCCATCGGTCAGCCAGTCGCCCGCAGGGCCAACGCATAAGCGCTTCTCATTGAAAGGGCGTTCGGCGACGTTCGATTCGCGCGTCGATGCCGTGCGCCGCGATCTTGCCGATGTGCGACTCGCGGACCGGGTGTTCGCTCCGCATTATGCCGCGCCAATGCCGCGCGACCTTGCCACCGCCGCCGAACTTCGCGTGAGCGCGGCGGCCGATTCCGAGGTGTTGACGAACCTCAACGCGGGCGATGTGTTCGAAGTGCTCGAACTGGCCGGCGATCACGCCTGGGGCGTCGCGCCCTCGGCCGGTGTCGTCGGATACATCCCCGCAGCCGCGCTGGCGGGCCCGCAATGACCATCCGCGTCTTCATCGACGGCGCCGTCGGCACGACGGGGCTCGAGATTCGCGAGCGGCTCGACGGCCGCGAGGGAATCGAGCAGCTGATCCTGCCCGAGGCGGACCGCAAGGATCCGAAGAAGCGCGAGGATGCGCTCAATTCGGCCGATTTCGTCATTCTCTGCCTGCCCGACGAGGCCGCGCGGGAGGCGGTGGCGATGATCCGCGCCGACAAGGTCCGCGTAATCGACGCCTCGACCGCACACCGCGTCGCGCCCGACTGGGTCTATGGCTTTGCCGAGCTCGAGCCCGGGCAGATGGCGGCGATCGCCGAAGCGCCGCGGGTGAGCAACCCGGGCTGCTATCCCACCGGCTTCCTCGCGCTGATCCGTCCGCTGGTCCGCGCGGGACTGGCGCCGCTCGACCACAGCTTCACGGTGAACGCCGTTTCTGGCTATTCGGGCGGCGGCAAGTCGATGATCGCCGAGTTCGAGGACGAAGCCGCGGAGGGGTTCACCACCACGGCATTTCGCAATTACGGCCTCGCGCTCGACCACAAGCATGTCCCCGAGATGCAGAGGCACGCGCGGATCGAATATCCGCCGATCTTCCAGCCGGCGGTGGTGCGGACCTATCGCGGGATGGTGGTCGAGGTGCCCCTGCCCCTCCACGCCTTCACCCGCCGGCCGTCGCTGGAAGCGATCGAGAATGCGTTGCGCGACGCGTATAAGGATTTTCCGTTGCTCCGCGTCCTGCCCGGCGATGTCTCGACGGTGTCGATCGAGGAAGATGCGGGGACCGACCGGTTGAGCGTGCGCGTATTCGGCAATGCCGAGCGCGGACAGGCACGGCTGGTGGCGACGCTCGACAATCTCGGCAAGGGCGCGGCGGGCGCGGCGGTGCAGAACCTCAACATCATGGCCGGGCTCGACCCGCTTGCGGGGCTGGTTCTCTAGCCTGTTCAGGAAGAAGATTAGTTCGCGCAGAGGCAGAGGACGCTGATATGTGGTCCTTGGCGGCAGCGGCGCCTTCCGTCTGGGGACCGGGATGCCCTTGCCGCCTGCCACTCTGCGTCCTCGGCGCCTCTGCGCGAACATCTTCCTACCTGATCGCGCTCATCTGAGATTCGGCTTCGCCGGGGATGACGCCTAACCGGCTTGATCTTTGCCGCCCGTTGGTGTCTCGCGGGCGAAACAAGTCGAGAGGCGTATGATGCATCAGCCCGTGGGCAAATTGCTGCTGTTCGGAGCAACCGGCGACCTTGCGCAGCGGATGCTGCTGCCGTCGCTCTATGCGCTGCACGCCGACGGACTGCTCCCCCCCGGACTGACGATCACCGGCACTGCGCGCTCCGAAAAGGACGACCAATCCTATCGCGAGTTCGCCCGCCACGCGCTCGAGGAATTCCTGCCCGTCGACCGCAAGGATGACAGCGCTGTCGCGAGCTTCCTCGATCGGCTGAGCTATCAGGCGCTCGACGCCTCGAAGCTCGACGGTTTCGCGGCGCTCAAGGAGAAGCTCGGCGACATTTCGGGTGGGCTCGCCATTTTCCTGTCAACCGCGCCGTGGCTGTTTGGGCCGACGATCGAGGGGCTCAAGGGCGCGGGGCTGGCCGGCGACAATGTCCGGATCAGCCTCGAGAAGCCGCTGGGCAAGGATCTCGCCTCGAGCCGCGAGATCAATGATCTCGTCGCGGGCGCTTTCCCCGAGGAGCGCACCTTCCGGATCGACCATTATCTCGGCAAGGAGACGGTGCAGAACATCCTTGCGCTGCGCTTCGGCAACTCGCTGTTCGAACCGATCTGGAATGCGCAGGGGATCGACCATGTTCAGATCACCGTCTCCGAGACGGTCGGGCTTGAGGGGCGCGCGGGCTTCTATGACGAGACCGGGGCGCTGCGCGACATGGTCCAGAACCATATGCTCCAGCTGCTCGCGCTGATAGCGATGGAGCCCCCTGCCCGGTTCGACGGCACCGCGATCCGTGATGAAAAGGTCAAGGTGCTCCG
>JASLBO010000394.1 GCA_030146605.1 Sphingomonas sp.
CTTGCCGGTCGGCTTGAACACCGTGTTGGTCGGCTCGCCGGAGGTGATGAACACCTCGTTGCGGTTCGAGCTTTCGCTGGTGCGGACTTCGGTGGCCCCGGCGGGGATCGCCGCGGCGAGCGTCGCGGTGGTGGTGCCGCGCGGGATCGGCTTGCGTTCGCCGTTGAGCATATAGCTGCCCATCACGCCTTCGCTGACGATCGCGACCTTGTAGGTGCCCTTCTGGGTCAAATGCACGTCGAAGGTGGTGCGGTAGCGTCCGGTCGCCTTGTTCTCGACCTCGAGCGTGGTGCCGTCGGGCGCCAGCAATTTGGGATCGCCGCGCAGCGGCTGGTGCTCGAAATAGAACAGATCGTTGGAGACCGCGGCGTCGATCGTAACCCAGACGTCGTCGCCCGAGACGATCGTCGCCGAGGGCAGCATCCACGTGCGGTGCGCCTGCACCGCGGCCGGGGTGGCGAGGGCGAGGAACGCGGCGGCGGCGAGGAAAGGCGTGCGAAGCTTCATGATAACCCCCTTATCAACGACGGACGGTGAGGCGCACGGCGCCGAGCTCATGCGCGCCCTGCGCAGCGGCAGTGCCGCCGGCGGGGACGCTGAACGGCAGGCGGAGCAATTCGCGCCCGCCGACTTCGCGTGCCGCCTCGACGACGAGCGTGTACTTGCCGCCGCTGAGCGCGGGCATCGCCCCGCGGCCCGCGGTGAAGCTCAATTTGTGGGTGCCGGGCGCGCGCGTGGCTCCGGTGACGCCATCGGCCGGAAAGGACATCGAGCGCCCCGATGCGCGCCACCATTGGCGCACGTCGCGCAGCCATTTGGTCCCTTCATTGGCCTTCATGTCGAAATCATACCATACCGAGAGCGTGCGCGGCGCCGCGCCCTCTTTCTCGAGCCACACCGCGACATAGGGACGGTGATATTCGGCGACGCTGAGCTTGGGGATAGTTATCGTCAGGTCGAGCGTCTGCCCCGCGGCGGGACCGGCGACGAGCGCGCTCGCCCCCAGTGCAGTGACGGTGAGGCCGGTCAGGCGGATCTGCATGGCGAACCCTTTAATGGATGAAGAAGATGGCGAGCAGCGCCGGGATGATCAGCCCCAGCGCGACCAGCGGCCAAGTGCTCTTGCGATGCCGGGCATGCATCTGGAGCAGCACCAGCCCGGTCAGCGAGAAGATCACGCAGGCGAGCACGAAGATGTCGATGAACCACTTCCACACCGCGCCGGCGTTGCGGCCCTTGTGGAGGTCGTTGAGATAGGCGATCCAGCCGCGCGAACTGATCTCGCTGGTCACTTCGCCCGTCTCGCGGTCGATCGAGATCCAGCCGTCGCCGCCGGGCCGCGGTTGCGCCAGATAGACCGTGTCGATCGACCATTCGGCATCGCCTGCGGCGGGCATTTTCAGCCTTTCGCCGACGAATTTGGCGACTTCGGCGGGCAGCGGCTTCTTGCTGTCCGGCGCGTCGTCTGGCCTGACCTGCGCGAGCAGCGGCGGCGGCAACTGCGCGGCGCGCTCGACCGACTTCGGCGTCGCCTCGATATCGGCGGCGTGGTTAAGCGTGAAGCCCGTGATCGCGAACAGCAGCAGCCCGATCAGGCTGACGGCCGAACTCATCCAATGCCACATATGGAGCTGCTTCAGCCAGAAGCTCTTCCGGCTGCGCTTCACCTTGGCCGGGGTTGTGGTGGTACCATGCATGAACGGGACGGAACTCGGAACGATCGCGATGGCGCAGGAATAACGCGAACGATTCGCAATTGCAATGGACCGCGAGCTAACCCCGCCAGGTCGTCAACCCGGCGAGTCCGGATCCAGAGTTACCGATGCAATCGCTCGTGGCTCCGGGCCCGAGCTTTCGTCGGGGCGACGGCGAAGGAAGCATGAGCATCTCGCGCCGCAGCAAAGTTACGCCGCAGTGCAGCGACGATTGTTTATTGCCTGATCGGCAAAAGCTTCGCAGTCTCTCTTCAGAAAATAACGGGAGGGACTTGATGTCGGCACTTTATATCGGCCTGGTACTGGTTTGCGGGCTCGGCATTTCCGCCTGCCTCGGCGCGATGTACCTGATCCTGCGCAGGATGCCGAACCAGCGCGCCGACGTCGAAGCCTGAGACATCAGCATGGCGGCTGCAATGGTCGCCCGGACCCGATGCAGGTTGCAATGTAGGAATTCGTCTGCTGTCCTGCCGTCGGGCGGGCACTCTTGCGCTCCCCGCTGCTCTTTGACCCCGTAGAGCCGCACCCAAGTCTTACGTAACAATATTGCGGGTCCGAGTTATTTCATTTCACGTTCACCGTGCAAACCGTGAAATTAGGCCGCCGAAATCCTACATTTTCCACTGCGTCTACCGCCCGAGCAGCACGCGGGCCTGGCCGGCGATCTGCGCCAGCATCGCGGCATTGGGCGTCGCCACTTGCCGCGCCCGCCGCACCAGATTGGCGAACTGGTCGACCCGCGGCCGGTTCGCTTCCAGCCATGCATCGACCTCTGCCTGCGGATCGCTCGCCTCCGAGCGGCTGAGGAAATCGAGCCGCAGCTGCTGGAAGTCGCGCGCCAGCCCCGCGATGAGCAACCGCTCCCACGGATCGCTGGTGGTGATCCGCGCCGCGGTCGACTGCGCCCAGTCGAGCCCGAGTACCTGCCCCAGATGCGTGAAGGCCCGCGTAAGCACGGTCTCGTCGATGCCCTTGCGCGTGCTGAGCTCGGCCAGACCCACTGCGCCGTCCATCTCGAACAGCCGGACGACCTTCTGGACCAGTTCGGCAGGCGCACCCGCGGCTTCTAGCTTGGCGGCGATGCGGCCGCTCTGGCTCTTCACTTCGTCGAGCAGCAGCGCCTTGGTTTCGCGGTCGAGTGCGTCGATGCCAGGCTGCAGCCGCGCGATCACTTCGGCCGGGCTGGACCCGGGCCGGCAGACGCGGAGCAGATCGGCGACCTGCCCGCGCACCGCCACTGCCATCTCGTCGAGCAGCGCGAGCCGCGCGCCTTCGCTGATTTGCGCCGTCTCCACCGCGGCCCAGGTTTCGGGCAGGCAGAATAGCCGCTCGGCGACGACAAACATCGCCGCGATGTCGCGCATCGCTGCGCCTTCCTCTTCGGCGAGCTCGAACGGATGGAGCACGCCCAGCCGGTTGACCAGCCGGTTGGCGAGCTTGGTCGCGACGATCTCGTTGCGCAGACGATGCTCCTCGATCGCCGTGGCGAAGCGCGCCTGCATCGCCTGCGGGAAAGCGGCGAGCAGATCGTCCTCGAGTTCGGGATCGGCGCCGAGCTGGCCCAGTTCGATCGCCTCCTGCAGCGCCAGCTTGGTCGAGGCGAGCAGCACCGACAATTCGGGCCGGGTCAGCCCCCTGCCCTCCTGGGCGCGGCGCAGCAGTTCCTCGTTGGAGGCGAGCCCTTCGACCGCGCGGTCGAGCCGGCCCGCGGCTTCGAGTATCTCGACCACCCGGACATAGCTCGCCAGCGACACCGCACCGTCATTCTCCATGAACGAGAGCGCAAGCGTCTGAAGGCGATTATCCTCGAGCACGAGGTGCGCGACCTCGTCGGTCATCTCGGCGAGCAGGGTGTTGCGATCCTCGAAATCGAGCCGGCCCTCGATCACTTCGCGGTTGAGCGCGATCTTGATGTTGACCTCGTTATCCGAGCAATCGACGCCCGCCGAATTGTCGATGAAGTCGGTGTTGATCCGCCCGCCGATACCCGCAAAGGCGATGCGCGCGGCCTGGGTGACGCCTAGATTGGCGCCCTCGCCGATCGCCCTCGCGCGGAGCTGCTCGGCGCTGACGCGTAGCCGGTCATTGGCCGGGTCGCCGACATCGATGTGGCTTTCGCTCGCCGCCTTCACATAGGTGCCGATGCCGCCGAACCAGAGCAAGTCGACCGGCGCCTTGAGGATCGCCGAAATCAGGCTGGTCGGATCGATCTCGGCAACGTCCAGTCCCAGCATCGCCTGCACTTCGGCGCTCAGCGGGATCGCCTTTTCGGTGCGCGCGAATACGCCGCCGCCCTGCGAGATCAGCCCCGGATTATAGTCCGCCCAGCTCGACCGCGGCAGCGCGAACATGCGCGACCTTTCGTCCCAGCTCTCCGCCGGATCGGGATCGGGATCGAGGAAGATGTGACGATGATCGAACGCCGCGACGACCTTCAATGCCTTCGACAGCAGCATCCCGTTGCCGAACACGTCGCCCGACATGTCGCCGCAGCCCGCGACACGAATTGGCTCGGACTGCACGTCGACGCCCATTTCGAGGAAGTGACGGCGGACCGAGATCCACGCGCCCTTGGCCGTGATCCCCATCGCCTTGTGGTCATAGCCGTGCGACCCGCCCGAGGCGAAGGCGTCGCCCAGCCAGAAATTGCGCTCGATCGCGAGCGCATTGGCGACGTCGGAGAAAGTCGCCGTGCCCTTGTCGGCGGCGACCACGAAATAGGGATCTTCGCCGTCGAGGATCGACACGCTCTCGGGATGCACGACCTTCCCCGCGACGATGTTGTCGGTGATCGACAGCAAGGCGCGGATGAAGATCCGGTAGCTTTCGGTGCCCTCGGCAAACCAGGCGTCGCGGTTCTGCGCGGGCGAAGGCAGCAGCTTGGGATAGAAGCCACCCTTGGCGCCCGTCGGCACGATCACTGCGTTCTTGACTCGCTGCGCCTTCATCAGCCCGAGGATCTCGGTGCGGAAGTCGTCGCGCCGGTCGGACCAGCGCAGCCCGCCGCGGGCGATCGGCCCGGCGCGCAGATGGATGCCCTCGACCCGCGGGCTGTATACCCAGATCTCGCGCCATGGCAGCGGCGCGGGCAGCCCCGGCACCCTGGCCGAATCCATCTTGAACGCGAGCGCCTCGGCCGCGGCCGGCGCAAAGGCGTTGGTCCGCAGCGTCGCGAGCACGACGCCGCGCAGCGTGCGCAGGATACGATCGTCGTCGATCGCGGAGACCTGGTCGAGCCCGGCGTCGATCGCCCTGGTCGCGGCCTGGATTGCATTCTCGTCCTTGCCGGCACGTGCGGGATCGTGTGCCGCCCCGAACCGCTCGATCAGCGCAGCGGCGACAGCCGGCGCGCGGCGCAACGCGTCGACTACCGTGGCCATGCCGTAGCTCAGCCCGGTCTGGCGCAAATAGCGGAACCACGCCCGGAACAGCACCACGGAAGTCGGCCGCATCCCGACCTCGACGATCAGCCGGTTGAACAGGTCGTTCTCGGCACGGCCTTCGAGCACGGCAGCGATCGCGTCCTCGACGAGTTGCGGCTCGGTATCGAGCGTGCGCGATCCGCCGGTCAGCGCGACTTCGAAATCGTGGAGGAAGACATGGTTGGCGAGCGCAGTCGGCACTTCCTCGATGACGCGGAACCCGAAATTCTCGAACGCGGGGACTGCATCGGAGAGCGCCAGCGCGCCCCCTTGGGCATAGAGCTTGATCCGGTATTGCCCCCTGGTGTCGGGATCTGGCACGATCCGCACCGAGCGGTCGCCGGCAGCTTCGAGCGTGGCGATGCGCAGGATGTCCCGCGCTGCTTCCTCGGGGGTGCTGGTGGCGCGGTAGACCGCAGGAAAGGCATTGGCGAAGCGCAGCGCCAGCCGCGTCGACGCCGACCCGACCTGCTCGGCCAGCGCCGCCTCGATCGCGGGCACCCAACCGCGCAGCATCCGCTCGAGCCGCGCGTCGAGCTCCCCCGCGTCGGGCATCACGCCGCCGCCGCGCAGATCGAGCGTATAGCGCAGCAACGCGACGACGCCGTCTTCCAGCGCGATCGACCAGTTGATCAGTTTGGCGTTGGCGGCCTCGCTCAGCATCTCGCCGATCGCCTCGCGTCGCCCCGTCGACACTTCGTCGCGTGGCAGCCAGACGAAGGCGAACAGATGCCGCCCGAGGAGGCTGCGGACCAGCACCAGCTTCGAGCGCGGCCGATCGGCCACCGACATCGAGGTGAGCACCAGATTCTCGAGCGAGTCGGCGTCGAATGCGGTGGTCAGATCGTGCGGCAGCGCGGTCAGCGCATGCGCCATCGCCTTGCCGGTATGGCCCTTGGGATCGAAGCCGAACTTCTTCTCGAGTCCGCCGAGCCGAGCGCGCAGCACCGGCACTTCCTGCGGATCGGCGAACAAGGCCGCGCTGGTCCACAGTCCCGCATGGATCGACAGCCCGGTGACCTCGGCCCCGGTCAGGATCGGCACGGCGACGATATCGAGCGGCACGCGGCGGTGCACGGTCGAGATCGAATTGGACTTGAGCAACAGCGGCGCCTCACCACCCTTGCGGAAATGCTCGACCGCCGCCTGGCGCGAAGCCTCGGCGAGGATCGGCGTCTCCAGCGTGTAGCGCGCAAGGCCGAGCTGGTCGGAGACGCTGCCGTCGGTCCGCCACTTCTCGTGCGCCAGCAGGGTCATCGCGCCGTCGTGGAACCAGCGGATCAGCGCAGTGCCCTCCACCGATGCCAGCGCATCTGCGTCGGCAACGATCGCCGCCTGCAGCGCGCGCCAGTCCTCCACCGCGCTGCGGACCTGCTCGAGCGTCCGCTCGATCTCGGCGACGAGCCCGCGCCGCGTCCGCGCGTCGCTACGCTCCATCTCGATATAGATCATCGATTCGCGCCGGGCGGCGGGAGCATCGGCACCGATCGAGACGAGCTTGCCTTCGCCGTCGCGCTCGACGGCGATCACCGGGTGGATGATGCGGAAGATCGCAATGTCGTGCGCGGCGATCGCGCTCGAGATCGAATCGACGAGGAACGGCATGTCGTCGTTGACGACCGCGAGCCGCATGCTGCGCCGCTCTTCGTCCAGATAGGTTTCGAGCCGGATGCGCGGCGTGCCCGGCGGCCGCACCGCCGCGGCCTCGGCAACGAAGGCGGCCGCTTCTGCCCGCTCGCTCCCGTCGAAATCTTCGAGTTCTCCCGGCAGCGCTCCTTCGAGCAGCCGCGCCTCGAACGCCCGCGTGAGCGACGTCATCATGCTAGTCATGCGCGCCGCTATGCTCCGCCGCGCGCCCGACCTCAAGGCTCGGCACGCGACAAAGTAACGCCTGTGACTAGTTTTGTGGCGTCAGGCGGCGGCCTTGCGGATCATGCGCTCGGTCAGCGACGCATCGTCCTCGAAGCTGGCGATGATATCGAGGCCCTGCTTGCCCGCCCGCGCCAGCAATACGACGAACTCGCCCTGCCCTGCCGAGATGTCGACATGGCCGAGCGGCGGGCGGCTGCGCAGTTCTTCCGCCGCCTGCGCGAAAATATCGGGCTTGGGTGCCGGGCGACGATGCGCGCGCTCGGCCTTGACCACGCCCTTGATCCCGCCATCGACGACTTCGAGAAACGCGTCGAGCCCGCCCTGCGGCACATCCTGCCGCCGCGCATAGCTGAGCACCGCGGCGAATTCGGTCAGGCGCGTCTTGTCGTAATCGGCGCCGAAGACGAGCTTGACCGGCGGAGTCATCGGCGCACGTGCCTGGACTGTAAGACCCGAATCGCGGAGCAGCGCCGCATAATCCTCCGGGCACTCCTCGGCCGCACGGGCGAAATCATAGGAGCGGCTGAGCGCGCGATACAGCGCCGAGCGGCCGCGCGTGTCCGAAGCGCGGGCGGCCGCGGCCGATTCGCGTGCGAGCAGCAGTTGGTCGGCGAGGCTCGATGCGACGACAGGCGCCTCGGCGGGGGCGGACGCCTCGAAGCCGGCGCTCGGGCCGTCGGCCCAGACCGCGGCAGCGACCGGATTCGCCGGCGCGGCGCGTCGTGATTCCTCGATCTCGGCGTTGAGCCGCGCCTGCGTCTCGGCGTCGACCAGCTCCTTCCAGTTGATCACGCCATAAATGAAGTCGATCGCCTCGCCGTCCGACGAGAAGGGCATCAGGATGCCGCGATAGAGCGTATTGTGTCCGCGCTGGCCGACGAACTCGGCCTCGAATCCGATCGGCGCGCGATTCGCGATGATCTGGAGATAGTGATCGGTCAGTCGCGACAGCAACGAGCGGCTCGGCACTTCGCCGATTCGCTGGATTGCCGGGGTGAAGCCGCATTCCTCACGCAGCATCCCGCCGAGATAGCGAATCGCCGGATCCTCGACACCGCGGGTGAAGTCGAGCAGAACGCTGTGCGGGCCGAAGTCCGCGATGTTGCCGGGATCGAGATCCTCGATCGACGGATAGGCGCGGCCGTGGAGCAGCGAGACCCAGTGATTATAGGCGCGCACGTGCATGCGCCGCTCATCCGCGCCGATGTCGAGCGGACGATCGGCGACGGCGTCGTCGTTCGAGACCCTGGGGGCCGGGTCGAGCGGCTCATTGATGCCGCGAGCCATGTCCATGCGCGTGCTCCATTACGGGCAAACGGCCCGCTCCTTGAGCCTGTGCTTGTGCACCCCCCGTGGTAAACGACGCGTAAAGTCCGACGGATACGTATTGATGCGGACGGACCTCGCAACAGCGCCAGGCAAATCGTGACGCTTGTCAGCTACGGATCATACTGGTAAGCGCCCGCTCTCTTTCGAGGCGATGCGCTTCGACAGGGCCGCTTTAGCTCAGCTGGTAGAGCATCGCATTCGTAATGCGGGGGTCACAGGTTCGAGTCCTGTAAGCGGCACCAGTACATATTGAGAACACGCCTAGAAAACCGCAGAAATCTGCGGTATATTGCCTCTTGGCGGTCCCATGAAATCTCATTATGTTCCGCTGCGGCCCACTCAAAGGGGCCACGAATCATGGGACCACGAACGATGCAGGAGACGTGGCCCCATGCTTACTGTTGTGCAGATTCGAGCGCTCAAACCAGCTGAGCGTCCATTTAAAGTTGCGGATGCAGACGGTCTCTATTTGCTAGTGCAGCCTTCCGGGACTCTGCTCTGGCGTTTCCGCTACCGATGCTGCGGCATCGAGCGGAAATTATCGTTGGGAAGCTTTTCCCGACGTCTCCTTGCCCCAGGCCCGCAGCAAGCGCGATGAGGCCAAGGCCGCGCTGGACGACCGCATCGACCCGGTTGAGGAGAAGCGCCAGCGTCGCCTAAAGGCTGAGTTGGCGGCCTAAACGACCTTCGGACTAGTAGCCGAGGAGTATATCCAGAAAATGGAACGGGAAGGAAAATCGCCTGCGACCCTCAAAAAGGCGCGCTGGTTTCTCGAACTTTTGGCCGGCATCGCGAAGCGCCCAATTGCTTCGGTAACGCCCCACGAGCTTCTCGACGTTTTAAAGCGTGTCGAGCCTCGCGGGCATCACGACGCCGCGCTCAGGCTACGATCGTTCGCGGGCCGCGTTTTTCGCTACGGTTTCGCTACGCTGCGCACTGAGCGAAATCCGGCGGACATTTTGCGCGGCGCGCTCACAGTCCCTCGCGTCAAACACCATGCGGCCATCGTCGAGCCAAAGAAGGTCGGCGAATTACTTCGCGCAATCGATGGCTATCAAGGCGACCGGAGACCCTTCACGCGCTGAGGATCGCGCCCCATGTGTTTCTCCGACCGGGTGAACTGAGGCAGGCGAAGTGGAGCGAGATCGATTTCGCAGAGAAGGTTTGGCGCGTGCCCGCTGAGCGGATGAAGATGAAACAGGCGCACGCGGTGCCGCTGTCTCGACAGGTGCTATACATTCTTCAGGATCTCCGGTCGCTTGCCCGCAAAAGCGAATTCCTATTCCCGGCGCTTCACACGACCAAGCGGCCCCTTTCGGACAACACATTGAACGTCGCGCTTCGCCGCCTTGGGTTCGAACACGACGAAATGACAAGTCATGGGTTCCGGGCAATGGCCAGCACCCTCCTCAATGAGTCATGCCTTTGGCATCCCGACGGCATCGAGCGCGCGTTGGCCCATGGCCAAAAGGACAAGGTTCGGGCTGCCTACCATAGCGGCGCTCATTGGGCGGAGAGGGTTCGCATGGCGCAGTGGTGGTCAGATTACCTCGATCAGCTTCGCATCGGTGGCGATGTTATCAAGGGCAAGTTTCGTAAACGAGCATAACCGCAATGGCTTAAACTGGGCCGACTTCGCAATGGCAGCTTAGGGTGACCAAGTGCGAAAAACAGCCCTTCGCCCAAATATCCCGGGGCCCGCAGGAATCGACTAACAACCAACTTGGACGACCCGGTGGGATCGGCTCGCTCGGGTGATCATGAGAGCTACGTTACTCGGCTGACCGCGGACTCAGGACATTCTACGCGATAGTCTGGATAATCGGGCGATTGACTGCGCATCGCGGCGTTTTGCCGGGCCAAAGATCCCGAATTTGGATATTGCGCGGACGAGCTTCGCGCAACGCCTCTGGCGCTCCCCCATGTGTGAAACATCACAATAGGCTGGTGGCGGAAGCTACCGTGCCGTCCGCGCTCCATCGGCAGACTGCCTTCAGATAGAAGCCTGACCGCAGCTTGGCGGTTGAGCTTCATTGCGACGGGAGGCAGGCATGCACGGAACAACGTGGCGCGGTGCGACAGCGGCCGCCCTTTCGCGCGTTTCCGCATCGACAGCGACATCGGCATCGGCGGCGGCGTCGCCGTACCGGCCGTGAACGCCGCCGCCCGACGAGCGGAACGTACACCAGCGACGCGCGGCTGGTGGGTCATCGCACCGATCTGGGGCTGGATCCGTCACGGGCCGGAGCCGTGCGAGCACGAACTGACCCCTGTTATCGACGCGGTTGCAGACACGCTGCGGACTCACCTCGCCAGTGCGCGGGCGATCTTGCCGGCGCAGTTCCACTCTCGGGTCGACTCGCTGTCGCGCAAGCTCGATGCGGCCGTCGCCGGCGAACTTCCGGATTTCGCCGCCGTGCTGGGTGTCGATGCGGCGCTCAACGCGCTTTATCCACCAGCGCTCGCCGCCCGCCGCCTGTGGATCATCCACGATCGCTTCAAACGCGTGGCGGCGCAGCAAGCATTTACCAATGGCTCCGCAAATCAACCGGTACCGGCGACCGGACACGGGCAAGGCGTCATCGCCGACTTGGCGGATGCAGAAGCCTCGTTCGAGGAAGCGCGCCAGGCGACGACCCAGGCGAACGACCAACTCGATCGGGCGCTCAAACGGCTAGCGGGGGTCCGAGAGACACGCGGAGCCATGCCCACTCCGGAACAGGAGGAGGAAGTCGCCCTTGCCGAGCAAGACGCGAAGATCGCCGAGGATGAGCGCGGCGCAGCTCTCGCCCTGCTCAGTGTCAGCCGCCGCTACCGCGATGCGATGCGCGCTCTTGCGGACCACGAGGCGAAGCGCGTTGCGCGCCGCAACGCGCGCGGCGCGCTCGCCGCTGCGGAGCGCGCCCTCAAGGCGGCTCCGTCGGACGCGGCTTGTCAGGCGACCGAGGCAGCGGCCCGGACGGACTTCCAGAGCGCAGAAGCCGACGAGCGGAAGGCCAAGGATCTGCTCGCCGAGACGGCAAAGGCGATCGGGATGGACCCATCGGCGCTTGGCACTCCGATCGAGCCCGGTCCTGATATTCCGTCCCTGCTGAGCTACATCCACAATCATTATCAGATGGGCATCGCCCGTCAGAAAGCCGAGAGCGACCTAAAGGCATGGCTAATCAGCCAGTGCTGGATCGGAGTCTTTGGCTGTATCGCTCTGTTCGCGGCGGGACGGCTCGCGACCAATGTCTTCGCTGACGGCGCGTTCTGGGACAGCTATGGCGGTCCCTATCTGACGCTGCTGCTGGTCGGTCTGCTCGGGCGGATCGGGGCCTTGATCAGCATCGCCCAGCGCACACAACGCGTGGTTGGCGACAATGTGCTCGAACAGGACGTCATTCAGGAACTCGTCGCGCTGCGTGCCGGGAAGCCGAGCATCCGGCTCGCGATGATGTCGGGGACGACCTTCGCCTTGCTCGCCTGGGTGATGTTCGCGAGCGGGCTGCCGGCTATGGCCGGGCTCGGCAACGGCGTCTTCCCGACCCCGCTGGCTCAGGATAACCTGCAACGCGACTTGCGTGATGCCCAAGCCGACGCCTGGTTAGCCCAAGCGCGCTTCGATCAGGCCGCCGACGCACTCGCCAGCGCGAAGGCACGCGCCGCGTCTCAGCCGGTGGCGCCCCCGCCCGCCCCACTCGGCGGGCGCGTCGATGCGCAGAGGCCAGCCGCGACTGCGCTCGATACGGCGGAAAATGCGCTGCGCGAGGCCCAGGCCGAACGGGCGCTGATGCTTAGACGAGTGGAGGACGCCGACGCCGCGATACGCGCCGTAGATGAACCCGCCCGGTCTCGCGCCGATCCATCGACCAAGATTTGGGCGCGGGTGAAGATCGTGGCCAACACCCTGGGCTTCGCCGCCGGCCACGATGTGCTCGTGCTGCTCCTCTGGGGCTTCATCGCCGGCTTTGCGGAACGCTTCGTCCCCGACGCGCTCGACCGGATCGTCGGCAAAACCAACCGGAAGGCCCAATGATGCCTGCGCCGTGCAGCATGCGGAGACACGTAACGCCGACAAAAGCAACGAGGAGAAGACCATGTCCGTCTGCAAGTACAAATGGCTCGCGGCACCGGCGCTTATCGCCAGCAGCGCGACGCTCGGTGGGTGCGCGTCGATCGAAGGCTTTCAGCGCCGTCCGGAAACGGCCCAGGTGGTCGACGACAAGCGCACCTTTTTCTTCGGACCCAAAGCCGAGAACGCCTATTATGCGGCGTTGACGGAAAATGACAGACGGGGAGAACGCGACCGCCTCGTATATGGCAAGATGGAAGTCATCGAGTATGACTTCGAGGCGCTCGAGCGCGCGCTGAACGGCACCGGCAATAGTGTCAGCCTGTTTGGCGATATCAGCGTGTTGGCATTGACCGGCATCGCCTCAACGACTGGCGGCGAGGCCACTAAATCTGCGCTTGCCGCCGCGTCGTCCGGCATCGTCGGCGCACAGGGCGCGGTCAGCAAGAACCTCTATTTCCAGCGCACGCTGCCAGCCCTGCTTGCTCAGATGGAGGCGAACCGCGCTAAGGTCCGGGCAACGATCATCGCCTCGCTCATGCAAAAAACTGATGCCGATTATCCGCTGCCGGCTGCGGCGATCGATCTTCGGCGGCTGATCCGCGCGGGGAGCATCCCGTCCAGCGTCTCCGAGATCACGCAGCAAGCCGCGGAGCAGAGGGACGAAGCGCAACTTAGGGTCGACGACCTTCGCGACCTGTCCTTCTCCAACTCTCCGTCTTCGAAAGCGCTGGCGGCTTGGGCAAAGCCCGGCGGCGTCGCCCGCCCCGACCGAGTAGCCGCGCTCCAGCGTTGGTTGAGCGTCAGGCCAGAACCAGTCCTGCGTCATTATCCTATCCCCGAACTTTTCATCCGCGGGGCTGACCCGCGGCTTGAGCAGATCCGACAATTCGCGCTGCAGGACCCCAGCCTGGCCATCACACAATGAGGAGAAAGACGATGATCTGTGGAACCTTCACGCTGCGCAACGTGCCCGAGGAAGAACTCGCCAGCACGATCTCCGGTTTCAAGGCAACTGACCCGCCGCCGAACGATGTCACCAGCGAGGCGGACGGCCCGGGCACCTTCACCGTCAAGGCAATCTTCCCGCCTTGCCCGCCCGAGTTGATCCATACGACCGACAGCTGACCGATCGACTTGTCGGGGCGGCATCAGGCAGCGCCCGACAAGCCCCTTGGACGACGACCGACCCTCGCTGGCCACCGCTCGGGTAATCGCATATGCTGCTCGACGCGGTCAGGATCACGGCCGCTTTAGCTTGGGCTACCTGATCGCAGGCGCTCGGACGATGTCGGTCGGTCGCGGGGGACGATGGCAGAAGAAGCAACGGCGCAAATCGAGTTGCTCGGTCGAGTGACCCCGGCATTGCGTCGCGAGGTGATGGGGCGAATGCGCCACGTTTCCGCGTCGCGCAATCGCATGATCGTTTCGGTCGGCCAGACGAAGAAGGACGTTTTCTTCCTCGCCGCCGGAGAGGCGCATGTCGTGCTCTATTCGCCTGACGGACGCGTGGTGACGGTGCAGACGATCCGCGCGCCCGAGATGTTCGGCGAGCTGGCCGCGATCGACGATCGCCCGCGCTCGGCCAGCGTGATCGCCGCGACCGACGTCTCGCTGCAGCGAATGACGCAGGCGGATTTTCTGCGTTGTCTCGAAGACTCGTCCGATGCTTCACTGTGGCTCGCGCGGCGGCTTGCGGTGTCGATCCGGCGGCTCACCGAGCATGTGTTTGAGCTGAGCGCGCTGAGCGTGAGCGACCGTGTTCGCTGCGAACTGCTGCGGCTCGCCAATGCGCATCCATCGGAGGACGCGACGGTGCGTATCAACCCCGCCCCCACCCATGCCGAGATCGCCAGTCGCACCGGTACGCATCGCGAAGCGGTCACGCGCGAACTCAGCCTGCTGGCGGAGTCGGGGATCCTGCGTCACGGCAGGCGGATGATCGAGATCCTCGACTTGGGACGGCTCGCTGCATCGGCAATCTCGGCCGAGCATTGAGCGGGGACCGAGCGAGGTGCTCGGAATCCCCACGACCGCAGCAGCGGTCAGCCCATGACCTTCGCCGCCGCGTCGCCGGCTGCCGTGGTCAACGCGATCGCTGCCCGTACAGGGCCAGGCATCACAGGAAGGTCGCGTAGGAGGCCGAGGATCTGCCGCGTGATCGGCCAGTAGCGGCAGAAGAGTTCGCGCGGCGACGCATCGGGCAGCGCGACCATGTCCGGCGCGGAAACATCGAGGGCGCCGAGCGCCACCGCCAATTGGCGCTGCTCGGTAGCGGAAAGATCACACGACATCGATGCTCTTCCTCCGGATATGAAGCTCGGGGCACGGCTCGATGCGCCCTCGCCGACCACGCGGATGCGACGCGGCGCAGATCTTCGGCCACCAGGTCGCAGTGTGGGAGGCACCGGCGGAAAGACATGGTGTGTCGGGCCGTTCCGGGTCGGTTGGGTCCGTCACCCATAGTTAGTGACTTGCGCCACATTCGGAGTTGAGAAGCGGGCCTTGGCGGCTGGCGCCTCCGACCTTTCTGCCCGTTCGCAGCGATCTGCGCAAACGCACAGAATCAACGTGCGATTTATAGCAGTGACGATTGAAATCGCAGCTATAACCGAGGGGTCTGTTGTTGATCAGGCCTGCATGCGTTGCGTAGTTTGTCTCTTGGGGGATTGAACGAATGGCGACGAAGCAGCCCGTCCGATCATTGTCGATTGGTCCGACGTCGGACCTCGTCGTGATGGCCAAATGGCGGCCCGGCCTCATTCAGGCGGATGAGCCGATCATGCCGAGGGGGCGCCTCACGCGCACTTTTCAGGCCATTTTCGCGATCCGGCAGAGCGCGCGCGAAGCTATCACGACGGCCGCGTTCGCCGACCCGATCGAGCGGCTCGAACAGATCCACTCCTTCCGGCTCGCGGCCGAGGACGACGGGATGCGTCTCGCTGTTACGTTCGATTTTGGATGGGAAAGCTATATGCGCGCGCTGTGGCGCGACGCCGGCGCGTTCCTCGACCTGCTCTGCTGCCACTGCGCGGACTATAAACTTGCGCGCGACACGCCGCTGCACGAATGGCGGGAGTGGATTCAGGAAAACCAGCGCGCCTCCAGCTATTTCTACAGTGCCACCGCGCTGACCGTCGGCGATCTTGCCGCGCTGAGCCAGGCCGAGTGCGCCGCGCGCGAGCAGCCCGACGGTGCCGCCGCCGATCGCCTACTCGCCGGCTTTTGCAGCCGCAGTGCGACCGAGATTTCGAAGGAGAACCGGGCACGTGCCCCCCAGGAGGCGGTAGAACAGGCGATCCGGGTGATCGTCACCATGTATCGGCTCGCCCGCTATTGGACGGCGGATGTCGAGCATCCGAAGCTCGGCGAGGATGCCAAGACTTTGATCCTCGCGACCCGCGGCATGATCGAGAATTTCTTCATCGATCCGGGCAGCCTCCCGGCGACGGTCGAGGCGGCTTATTCCAGCGAACTCTCCTGGTATCGCCAGACGATCGCGAGCAAGCGCCATATGCCCCATACCGAGGCGCATGACCCCGCCAATATCCAGCGCGGCATCGTCAAGGGCTTCGATCGTAAGGGCGCCGACATCACGCACGGCGCCGCGCTGTTTTTCGGGGTAACCCGTCCGAAAAACGCCCGCGCATCGCTCGCCGCTTTGATGCCGACTGCGGAGACCGCGATTCCCGGCGACGGCATCTTCCGCAACCTCGCTTTCACCTATCGCGGGCTCGCGCGGATCGAAATCGCGCCCGGGCAATTGGCGCAGGCGCCGGCCGCGTTTCGCGAGGGTGCCGCCGCACGGGCGGCGTCGGTCGGCGATCTGCGCGGCTTTCACCCCAGCAAGTGGCAACCCCTGCGGCGCAACTGGGGCACCGACGCCGAAGCGACGATCGCACTCGATCAGATCGACATGCTCGTCCAGCTTCGGGTGTCTGCGCCCGGCGCTTCAATCGACGTCCGGAATCCAGGTCACCCGCTCCATGCAGAGATCGTGCGGCTTGCCGGTATATGCGGCTTCGAGCTGCTGGCGGTCGAGGGACTGACCCCCGCCGTCCCCGGCGGCCAGATCGACCATCTCGGCTTCCACGATGGCGTGAGCCAACCCCGGCTCGACGGCCCGGTCACCGAGCCCTGGTCCGATGTCGTCGAGCCCGGCGCCTTGTTGGTGGGCCGCGGCGAGGAGCCGCGCGACGAACTCTGGCGCGACGGCAGCTTCCTCGCGGTGCGCCGGATGCCGATCGATCGCGCCGCCTTCGACGCGCTGATCGCGACCGATGCCTCTCCCAGCCTGCGCGATCCGCGGCTCCTGGCGGCAAAACTGGTCGGCCGCAGGGCCAACGGGCGGCCGCTAGCGGCGTGTTACGGCGACAACAACTTCGTCTATGATGGCGACGATGGCGGCGCGATCTGCCCGCTCGACTCGCACGCCCGTCGCGCCAATCCCCGCCGCGGCGACCCGCCGCGGATTATGCGGCGGGGCATGTCGTTCGGGCCGCCTCGCGGCGATCCGGACAACAGCGAGCGCGGGGCGCTCTTCATGGCCTATTGTGCCGATTTGGCCGAACAATATGAGCGCGTGCTCGGCTGGATCAACGGCGGCAACAGCACGCGTACCGGATCCTATCTGAGCGATCCGCTTTGCGGGGCGCCCCCCGGTCCCGAGGGCCGAACCTATCGCTTCCAGCATGCGGGCATCGTCCACCGCATCAAGCTGCCGGATCCCCGGCGCGGCGTCACCGGCCTGTCCTGGTCGCTCTATCTGTTTGCGCCGTCGCTCAGCGCGATTGCGACGATCGGCGAGATGGACGAGATCCGCGCAAGCGGCAAGACGCCGGCGTCCCCGCTCCCCGATCCGGTCGTCGAGCGCGGTGTCGCGCTGATCCTCAAGCTGCAGGGTGCTTCCGCGGACGCGTGGCGCAAGGCGCTCGCGGAACCCGATGCGCGCGAGCAAGGCGATGCGGCGGCGATATGGGCGGCGATTCGGGCCCGTCACGGCGGCGTGCTGCACACCCCGGTGGGGTATCTCGTCCCCAGCTATCCGCTGATCATGGACATTCTCCGCGACCCGGGCCAGCGCTTCTCGAATGCCGGAGCCGGCGAGAGGATGGAGGAGACGATCGGCCTGTTCCACCTCGGCATGGACCCGTGCGGAGCGGATTACGCGAGGGAAGCACCGCCCGCCAACGCGGCGCTCGCATCGGTCACGGCGGAGGTGGCTTTCGATGCCGCGCGCGCCGAGACGATGCGCTTACTTACAGAGATTCTGGACAATCTCGCGGAGCGGCACGCTGCGTCTGCCACGGTCGACCTGCTCAAGGATCTGATCGAACCGCTGCTCGGCAAGTTGGCCAAAAGCTGGTTCGACGTTCCGGACGAGACATATGTGAAGCTAGGCCCGCAGGACTGGCGTTCCGCGCAAACCCGCAAGCCACGCTTCCCGGGCGATTTCTGGAGCCCGTCGCGCTACACTTTCAATCCGTTTCAGTCGGAGGAAACCCGCCGGCTCGCGATCGACCAGGGCAGGGCTGCCGTCGCCGCGGTCACCGAATATATCAGGGCCGCGGGACGCACCGCGCTCGGCGGCAGCGTGTCAAAGCAGATCGAGTCCGGCAACGCCTTTCCGACCGACGCCGATCTGGCGCGCGTGTTGGTCGGGTGCATGATCGGCGCGGTGCCTACGGTGGTGGGAAACGCGGTGCGGATTCTGTCGGAGTTGCTTCCGCGCGGCACGTTCGATCAGCTGCAGCGGAAGTGGCGCGCAATGCCCCACCACGGCCATGCCAGGGCGGTAGAGACCTTCCAGCAGGCCATGGACAGCATCTTCCTGCGCGCGCCAATGCCCGAGATGCTGTGGCGCACGGTCGCGGCGGACGGCGTGAAGCTGGGCGAGGAAACGCTGAGCAAGGGCGAGACCGTGATCTTCTCGCTCGAGGCGGCAAGCCGCGAGCAGGTGACGAACCATGCCGGGGATCGCGCCATTCCCTTCGGACGGGCCCAGACTGGCCCGCCGACGGCGCATGGCTGCCCGGCGCATGCGATGGCCGACGGCATCACCTTCGGCCTCGTCGCCGGCATGGCCGAAGCCGGCAGGTTCAGTTACCTGAGCGCCGCAATGGCGGAGTTTCGGCCATTCCCATGAGCGCCCGCGCGCGATGCAGATCCTCGATCATCCCCATCCGCTCGAACGCGGCGGACGCGCGGGCCAGTCGCCCCGCGGCGACCGCTTCGGGAACCAGATGCAGTTCTGCTTCGGCGACGTCGCAGCGCGCCAGCTCATGCGCCGCGCCACGCTTTTGGGCATTGTGCCGGGCGTGGAGCAGCATGCGGCGGGCGCGATCGGGATCCTCCGCGCCGCGCAGCCGCGCCCAGGCGCGCGCCGCCACCGGCAAACCGAACGGTTCGCCGCCACGCGCGCGCGCATAGGCCTGTCGCACCGCGGCATGCGTAGCCGCGACGTTGCCGCGCGCCGCCTCCATGTCCGCCAGACAGCCATAAGCGATC
>JASLBO010000484.1 GCA_030146605.1 Sphingomonas sp.
GTGCTTCGGCATGTAATCGGCCGAATTGGCAACCGCTTCGCGAATATGCGCCAGCCGGGCGAGGGTCTCGTCGAGGCTCATCACCTCCGCCACCGGATCGAAGCCCTGCGGCCGCATCAGCTGCCCGTGCATCACGGCGAACCAGCTGGTGTCGTTGAACAATTCCTCATTCTCGCGAAACGCCCGGCCATGGCTGCGAAACACCCGCATCTTCTCCGCCAGCCGCTCGGGGATCGCCATGTTCCGGCAAGTGTCCCAGAACGGCGAATCGTCGCGCTCGGTGGCGTGATAATGGAGAATGATGAAGTCGCGAATTTCTTCGTAATCGGTCGCCATGATCCGGTTGTAGCGGTCCACATCGGCCTGGTTGCAATGCTTGTCGGGAAACATCGTCAGGAAGCGTGAAAGCCCGCTCTGGATCAGCCAGATCGCCGTCGACTCCAGCGGCTCGATGAACCCGCCCGCCAGCCCCAACGCGACGCAATTCTTGACCCAGAACTTGCTGCGATGCCCGGTCCGGAACGGCACCGTCCGCGGCTCTGCCAGCGGCTTGCCGTCCAGATTGGCGAGCAGGATCGAAGTCGCTTCGTCGTCGCTCATATATTCCGAACAGAAGACGTGCCCGTTGCCGATGCGGTGCTGCAGCGGAATCCGCCACTGCCACCCGGCCTTGTGCGCGGTCGAGCGTGTGTAGGGCGTCCACGCCTCGACGCTCTCGCACGGCACTGCGATTGCCCGGTCGCACGGCAGATAATGCGACCAGTCGGTGAACCCCGCCTTGAGCGCCTGCTCGATGATCAGCCCGCGGAACCCCGAGCAATCGACGAACAGATCGCCTTCGACTTCGCTGCCGTCTTCCATCACCACCGACTGGACGAAGCCGTCCTCGCCGCGCAGCTTGACGTCGACGATCTTGCCCTCGCGCCGGACTACCCCGCGTTCCTCGGCATAGCCGCGCAGGAACCGTGCATAGAGCCCCGCATCGAAGTGGAAGGCATAAGCGATGTCGGAAAGCGGCGAGCGCCCCGCGTCGATCGGCCGCATGAACTTGTTGCTCCGCGCCGCCATCGCCTGGAGCGACCATTGGTCCACGTCCGGTGCTTCGCCCATCTGGTGCAGCCGCAGGAAATAGGCGTGAAACGACACGCCTTGCATATCGACGCCGTATTTGCCGAAGGGGTGGAAGTAAGTGTGCCCCTGCCGCGCCCAGTCGACGAACTGGATCCCCAGCTTGAAGCTGCCCTTGGTCGCGCGGATGAAGTCGTTCTCGTCGATCCCGAGCATCCGGTTGAACGTCGCCATTTGCGGGATCGTCGCCTCGCCGACGCCGACGATGCCGATCTCGTCGGATTCGATCAGCGTGATGCTGGCATAATCGCGCCCGAGAATGCGCGCGAGCGTCGCCCCGGCCATCCACCCCGCGGTGCCGCCCCCGACGATAACGATGTTGCGGATGCGTTGGTCGGTCATGCAACCCCCCGGGCAGAGCAATGCCGCGCGAGATATGCCGCATGGTCGGGCATCGCCTCGGCCGCGCGGCGAAAGGTCGAGCGGACGCGATCGAGCATCCCCGCCAAATGATCGGGATCGAGGGCATCGGCGAGCGGATCCCAGCCCTGCGGCGTGATCCCCTGCCCCAGCATCACTGCGATCCAGCTCGTCTCGGCGAACAATTCGTCGTCCTGCCGGAAGATGCGCCCGCGATTGCGGAACAGATCGATCCGCCGCTTCAGGCTTTCGGGCACATCCATCGCGCGCACCTGCCGCCACAAGGGTTCGTCGCGCCCGTTCGCCTTGTAATGGAGGATGACGAAGTCGCGCACCTGCGCATATTGGGCCGCAGTGAACTCGTTATAGCTGTCGCGCTCGGCATCGCCCCAGCCGCTGTCCGGGAACAGCCCGAGCAGCCGCGAAATGCCCGACTGGATCAGATGGATGCTGGTCGATTCGAGCGGCTCGAGAAACCCGCTCGACAGCCCGATCGCGACGCAATTGCGGTTCCACGCCCGTTTCCGCCGCCCGGTGGCGAAGCGCAGCGGCCGCGGATCGCCCAGCGGCTCGCCGTCCAGATTGGCGAGCAGGGTCGCGGCGGCCTCGTCGTCCGAAACGTGCGCGCTCGAATAGACATAGCCGTTGCCGGTGCGGTGCTGGAGCGGGATCCGCCATTGCCACCCCGCCGCCCGCGCCGTCGCCCGCGTATAGGGCGTCAGCGGCGCCGCGCTGACCGTCGGCACCGCCAGCGCGCGGTCGCAGGGCAGCCAGTGTGACCAATCCTCATAGCCGGTATGCAGCGCCTCCTCGATCAGCAGTCCGCGAAACCCCGAGCAATCGACGAACAACTCGCCCTCGATCCGGCTGCCATCCTCGAGCGTCACTGCCTCGATGAACCCATCCTCCCCGCGCAAAGCGACGTGCTCGATCTTCCCCTCGCGCCGCACCACCCCGCGCGCCTCGGCATAGCCGCGCAGATAGCCCGCATAGAGCGAAGCATCGAAATGATAGGCCTGGACCAGCTGCGACAGCGGCGAGGTCTGATCCGCGGCCGGCGCGGCATAGCGGTTGCTGCCCGCCGCCACCGCGCACATGCTGTATTCGTCGATCGGTGCCGCCCGCCCCGCCGCGCGCAATTTGTGCCAGATCTGGTGGAAGCGCACGCCTTCCACGCTGAAGCCATAGTCGCCGAACGGGTGCAGATAGCGGTGGCCGGGCCGGTTCCAGTCGACGAACTCGATCCCGAGCTTCATCGACCCCTGCGTGTGCGCGAGGAAATCGCTTTCGTCGATGCCGAGCATCGCGTTGAAGCTGCGGATCGGCGGGATCGTCGCCTCGCCGACGCCGACGATCCCGATCGCCTCCGATTCGACCAGCGTCACCGTCACGTCCGCGCGCGTCAGCCGCGCCAGCGCCGCCGCGGTCATCCACCCCGCGGTGCCGCCCCCGACGACGACCACGCTGCGGATCGCCGGCGCGTTCATCGGCAGTGCTTCCGGCGAAAGTTCGACACGCGCTGCATTCCTCCCCCAACAGCCCGATGTTAGCGCTCCCACATTCTGGACTTTTAAAGCGCCAGCTGGGAAGTTTCTCGTTGCATCGCAGCAAAATCGCTGCAAAATCAGCACATAAGCGCGGCACTGTCACTATGTGTCTTGATCTTTGCTGCGAATCGCATCTACTCCTGCCTGATAACTACAACAATTGGCGCCACAAATGGTAGCGCTAACATCGGGAGGAGGGGACGCCAGATGCGCGAGCACGCCACGCATTCGCTTGAAAATTCGACGAAATTCGGGTCCGGATTGCTCCGCGCCGGGGTCTCCGCTGCCGCCTTGTGCCTGTGCGGCGCCGGCTCGGCCTGGGCGCAGACCGACGCCTCGACCGCACCGCTCGCCGCCCAGGACGCCACCGACACCGGCGCGCAGGAGCCGCAGGTCGAGGAAGAAGTCGTCGTCCAGGGCTACCGCCAGGCGCTGCAGAGCGCCCAGCAGCTCAGGCGCAATTCCGACGTGATCGTCGATTCGGTCACTGCCGAGGACATCGGCGCCCTCCCCGACCGCTCCGTCACCGAGACGCTGCAGCGCATCCCGGGCGTGTCCATCAACCGCTTCGCTGCGGGCAACGATCCCGACCATTTCTCGGTCGAGGGCTCGGGCGTGGTCGTCCGTGGTCTCACTTATGTCCGCTCCGAATTCAACGGCCGCGACGCGTTCAGCGCCGGCAATTCGGGCGGGCTGAGCTTCCAGGACGTGCCCTCGGAACTGCTCGGCGGCGTCGACGTGTTCAAATCGCCCTCCGCCGATCGGATCGAAGGCGGCATCGCCGGCGTGGTCAATCTGCGCACGCGTCTGCCGTTCGACCAGAAAGGGCTGCTGATCGCCGGCTCGCTCGAGCTCAATTATGGCGAGTTCGTCGACAAGAGCGCCCCGGTCGCCGCCATCCTGGCAAGCAACCGCTGGGACACCGGGATCGGCGAATTCGGCCTGCTCGCCAGCTTCTCTTATTCGCAGCTTTATTCGCGCGCCGACCGGCTGGGCATCTCCAGCTTCCGCGTCCGCCCGATCTATTCGGACGGCACCCGCACCGACACGCTGCCCTTCGGCGCCGCTACCCAGACCGGCGAAGGCCTGTTCCCGCGCGGCGCGGTGATGGGCAGCCAGGATTTCGATCGCAAGCGCTACGGCTATTCGGCCGCGGCGCAGTGGCGCAGCAACGATGGCTCGATGGAGGCGACAGCGCAGTTCCTGCGGTCCGACGCCCGTCAGAACTGGCTCGAGAACACGATCGAGATCGCGACCGACAACGTCCAGTCGAACGGCGATTCGCGCGCCCGCGCCGGCACGAGCCTCGATTTCGACGATAGCGGCCTCTTTCAGAACGGCATCATCACCGGGCCGAGCGGCTGGCGTGACGACCAGAACACCGCAGGCAACGCGCGCACGCCGGCCTTGGGGCTGCAGTCGAACAACATTCGACGCGAGCAGCAGGAGAATATCGTCACCTCCGATTATTCGTTCAACTTCAAGTGGGACGTGTCGGACCGGCTGGCGGTGAACCTCGATTATCAGCACATCGTGTCGACCAGCAGGATCACTGCGAACACGCTGTGGATGTCGACCTACCAGGATGCCGCGATCAGGCTGAACGGCAAGAACGTTCCCGACGTCAGCTTCCTTCCGCCGCAGAATTGCGAATCGGCCAACTTCAACATCGCCACCGGCACGTGCAACGGCGTTCCTGGCACCGCCGCCTACCCCGCCTATTACACCGGCACGCACCAGAGCTTCACCGATCCGTTCAACAGTTTCCCCCGCGCCGCGATGGACCATACCGAGGATTCGGACGGCAATTCGGATGCCGCGCGGATCGACCTCGAATATGCGTTCCCCGAGGGCGGCTTCCTCAAGGCGATCCGCGCAGGCGTCCGCTATGCCGATCGCGATACCACCGCGCGCTTCTCGACCTACAATTGGGGCCGGCTCTCCGAGCAATGGGGCAATGGCGGTCCGGTGTGGCTTGACGATCCCGTCGACGGCGTCCCCGGAGGCACCGGGGGGGCGCCGCTGGGCGGCTACACGCCGGTATTCTTCCACAATTTCCTCGGCGGCCAGGCGATCAACCCGGTGGCCGGCCAGGGGCGGCTCTTTTACGCCGGTCGCCCGGCGACCAATTATGACGCCTATGCCAATTACGCCAATCAGATCATCAACGAATGGGTGCCGAAGATCCCTTGCTCGATCGACGGGCGGTTGATCAACGACGGCTGGAACCGCCTGTCTGAACGGTGCGGCGTGAACGCCGGCACCAACTATCTGCCGGGCGAGATCAATCCGCAGAGCGAGACGAACAAGGCCGCCTATGTCATGGCGCGGTTCGATGCGCCGCTCGGTGGCATGCGGATCAACGGCAATGTCGGCTTGCGCTACACCACCACGCGACGCGAGTCGCAGGGCTTCCAGTCATTCCCCGTAGTGACCACGATCCCCAGCCAGGCGGAATGCAACGACGCGATCGCGGATATTCTCACCAACGGCACCGGAGCGCTCCAGGCCTTCTGCGCCGTTCCGCAAAGCGTGCGGACCAGCGCCACCAACTTCCTCAACGGCGCGCTCATTCCCAACGATGTCGACATCACCTACGATTACTGGCTTCCCAGCCTCAACGTCAGGCTCGAGGCGGGCGGCGGGGTGCAGTTCCGCGCGGCCTATACCAAGGGTATCGCGCCGCCCTCACCGGGCCTGGTGCGTAACTATTATGTCGTGTCGCTTGCCGCTCAGCCCAATACCGATGCCAATGGCCAGGCGCTTCCGATCATCATCAATCCCGATGGAACGGTCCCGCCCAACCAGGCACGTGTCGAGGGTCTGTTCAACGCGGGCAATCCGTACCTCAAGCCCATCGAGTCCGACAGCTTCGACTTGACCGGCGAATGGTATTTCAGCCGGGTCGGATCGATCACGGCATCGCTCTTCTACAAGCGCCTCAAGAACGTCCTCACCAACGATATCCAGCGTCAGAGCTTCACCAATAACGGCGAAACTTTCGACTCGATCGTGACGACACCCGTCAACTCGTCCGAGACCGGCAAGATCAAGGGTATCGAGCTTGCCTATCAGCAGACCTACGATTTCCTCCCGGGCTTTCTGAGAGGCTTCGGTCTGCAGGCAAACTATACGTATGTAGAAAGCACCGGCGTCCCGCAGGCGATTCTCAATCCCACGGATCCGGCGGTGTCTTCGGGCCAGCAACCAACGATCACCGGCGCCGATTTCCCGCTCCAGGGGCTCTCGAAGCACCAGTTCAACATCACGCCCTTCCTCGACGTCGGCGGGCTGTCGCTGCGTGCTACCTACAACTGGCGCTCGGATTATCTGCTGACGCTGCGCGATGTGATCACCCCGTTCGATCCGATCTTCCAGCGCGCTTACGGGCAGCTCGACGCATCGGCATTCCTGAGCGTCACCGACAATTTCAAGATCGGCGTCCAGGGCGTCAACCTGACCAAGTCGAAGACCGTGACCGAAGCCGCGGTCGAGGACCAGAATGGCGACGTTCGCCGCGTGCCACGCCAATGGTACAGCCCGGATCGGCGCTTCTCGATCATTACCCGCTATACGTTCTGATTTCTCCCCTACACCCTGCCTGGCGTCGCGAGCTTTGCTCGCGGCGCCATTTTTTTCGCGGATACCGCTACAATCTACGCGCCGTTAGATTAGAACGTAGAGCCATAGAAAACGAACAGTCGGCAAGCGCCCCACAACTGGACGTTCAGCGACTTTCCGCCGCGACCCAGTTTCGGACGTCAAGGGACCTGTCGCTACCCCTCATTCTCGGTTGATCTCGGGCTTTGGGGTCAGCGGTATTCGTCGATCCGAGAGCTTGGCTCGTACGCAGCGGGATCAGGCATGCCTCCGTCGCGCCCAGTACCTGCTTGCTGCGCATGACGCCGCCGTGGCTCCGCTGGACGAACCGGCGGCGCATGTCCCGGTTGCGATGAGCAACCATACGCTCGGCGCGCCGTCCCGCCTGTTGCTGGCCCAGCTGCGCGCCAGGATGCCGTCCGGCTCGTCCGTGGCGCTCAGCCTTGGCCTCTCGTCGCAAATGCGCAGCCTCTTTGATAGCGGTGAGGCAAAGATCGCGTCGAAATGGGCACCCGCCAGGATCGGGTGGTATGGGGAGGCGCGGGGTACAGTCAGCGACGGACGTATGATTCAGCGCGCACCGAGACTGAGGGCTATAGAAAGTTCCGCTGATCGCGTCCGAGCCTATCGGCACCTCACGGTGCCGGATGACCGCGCGCCATCAAACCTTCGATCTTGCTCTTGGGCATATTGATCAAAAGCCCCTTCTTGTTCTTTGCAAAGGACGTGAAGTCTACCTCGACGCTCCCGATCGCGCTCGTCACGGTCGCAAAGCTTTTACCGACGGCCTCGACTTTGCCGATGACAAGCCCCTTTGCGTCATGGACTTCCAGCCCCTGCACGATGTCCTTCGGCGACGCCGGGACCGGCCGCATTGTCAATCGATTGGAATCAGCAACGCCAACGTAGAAATCACGGAAATTTTGCTGGCGGTTGAACTCCCCATTACCGCTGTTGTTCGGCCCGTTTCCCGCCTCCGAAGCTTGTTGAGCCTGGGCCCCGGTTGCCGATGCGAGAACAGACGCAATCATACCAAGCAAAAATCCACGCATTTCATCCCCCCAACCTTTTAGAATTTCAGCTTATCTTGATTCTTGGCTATCGACAATACTTGGAAGCAGTGGTGCGGCAAGGCGTGCCCTTCCACCGTGCAGAACCACTGCGTGCCTTGCGTACTAGCAAGCACACCAAGGAACGCCGGCAAACTATCCGGCGAGAATTCCTCGCAGCTCTCAGGTACGCGCCAGCAGCGCCGCGGCGCGCTCCCTAACCTGGCCGAACGACCGGAACGCACTCGCCCGCTCCAAAACGGACGGGCCGTTCACCACCGATAATCGGTCGTTCAGCCCATTCGTTGAAAGCGGTCGCTTATGGGTTCACGACCTGGACCGCGACCTGCTCTCCTGCGAAAGCAGGCGCCTAGGGCACAGTTGCGCTTTGGACTTCTGCTTTGGCAGCAACATCATCCAGTTGAAGCAAACGAGTCGAACTGACGCTGCCGGACTCTCTCCTTTCAGACATCTTTCGACGCGAAGAACTTCTTCATCGCCCCAGCATCAGCCGAGTGATGGGCCAAGCGACTGCTCCTCCTCGACACGATCACTTGCCGTTGCCGGGGGCATAAGGGGTCCGGATCGCCTTGTACCAGTCGAGATCGTGCGGCGGCGCGGCGTGCCCCGCAGGGAGCGGACGCTTCGACACCGACTGGAAATAGGCCAGCGAAGCGTCGCGCCACCATTGCGCTTCTTGCCGCTGGATCGCGAGGAAATCGCGAACCTCCTGCCAGCGCCGCGCATCGACCTTGCCTTCCAGCGCGCCCCACGACGCCTGCATCGCCGTCACTGCATCCACCCCCCGATCGTAGCGAACGACGAGTTCGTCCCACAGCGACCGGCCGGAACGCGTGCGATAATCCCACGGCAAATGGTGGAACCACAAAAGAAACTGCTCGGGCACTCGCCTCGCGTTGCCGAACGTCGCGGCGACCTGCGGCGCATATTGCCCGACGGCATTGGTGCCTTTGGCGGTCCGGTCGAAGCCGATCCCGTTCGCATCGGCCTTGTGATAATATACCGGGTTCCATTCGGGGCGGGCAAGATCGGCGACCCACGGGCCCGGCCCATAATGGTGCCCCGTCGCCATCAGATGCCCGAGCCCGAGCGGGGTCATGTAATCGACCACCGCCTCGCGCGACCGCATCATCATCTTGATGATCGGCGCGATCACCGCGGGATCATTGCCCCACGTCATCGCCGCCCAGTCCTTCGCGATTGGCTCGGCCCTCGCCTCGGGGTCCCAGGCGAAGCGCCCGAACGCATACCAGTTGGCCTGATCGAATTGCGATCCCGACCAGTTCACGTCGGTGCCGATATTGGCGACCCCCGCCATGCCCGTCGCGGCGCCCGCCTCGACCGGCGTCTCGAGCACCCTGGCGACGGTGCTGCCCTTGCGCGGGCGATAGGTGTCGGCCTGCAGCGCCTCCTCCCACATCGTCCCGAGATAGGCGAGGTGAGTCGCAAAGCCGAGATATTCCTTGGTGATCTGGAATTCCATCATCAGCGGGGTCTTCGGCATCGCCCCGAACAGCGGATGGAACGGTTCGCGCGGCTGGAAGTCGATTGCGCCGTTCTTGACCTGCACCAGCACATTGTCGCGGAACTTGCCGTCCAGCGGCTGGAACTCGGTATAGGCCTGCTTGTGCCGGTCGTCGGGGTTCTCGGCGGCATAGACGAATGCCCGCCACATCAGCACGCCCTTGTGCGGCGCCAGCGCGTCGGCGAGCATGTTGGCGCCCTCGGCATGCGTCCTTTTATAATCGGACGGCCCCGGCTGCCCCTCCGAATTGGCCTTGACCAGCAGCCCGCCGAAATCGGGGATGGTCCGGTAGATCTCGTCGACCTTGGCCTTCCACCACGCCGCCACCTGCGGGTCGAGCGGATCGGCGGTCTTGAGCCCGCCGATCTCGATCGGCGCCGAAAAGCGCGCGGTCAGATAGACCTTGATCCCGTACGGCCGGAACACCTCCGCCAGCGCCTTGACCTTGGCCAGCCATTCGGGCCGCAGCACCTCGGCATTGGCGTTGACGTTGGTCAGCACGGTCCCGTTGATCCCGATCGACGCATTGGCCCGCGCATAGTCCGTGTAGCGCGGGTCCTTGTACCCCGGCAGCTTCTGCCAGTCCCAGATCGACTGTCCGGAATAGCCGCGCTCGACATGGCGATCGAGATTGTCCCAATGGTTGAGCACCCGCACCTCGAGCTTCGGGGCGTCCGAAATGTCGAGATCGTCGAGCGGCTGGCGCGTCTGGATCAGCTTGAGGAAGCGGAACACCCCATAGAGCACTCCCACATCGCCATTGCCGGCGATCACCGTGACGCGCTTGCCCCGCATCGTCGCGCTGCGGATCAGATAGCCCTCCGCCCCGAGCCGCGCGAGCGGCAGCCCGAGCGGCGCGATCAGCGGCGAATTCGCCGTCCCGAGCACCACCGCGCCGTCGCCGGTCACCGTCTCGCGCCGCACCGGATCGTACCCGAGCATCCCCGCGATTCCGCGCCGCAGCTCGCCGGCCGCGACCTCGGCCGTCGCCCCGCCCGCCGCAGTGAAGTGCGTCACCCGCGCCGCGTATCGCGCCTGCCACTGCGCCTCCACCGGCTGATAGCGCAACCACAGCTCGTAGCCGGTTTCAGCGCGCGCGCTCGCGGGCAGCGCCGCGGCCAGCAAAAGCACAACAAAAGCAAGAAACTGCCGCATTCTCATCCTCTCGTCGCGCCAATCTGTCGCGGCACGTTGACTTGTCCGTAGCAGCTTGCTCATGGTAGCGCTACCAGCAGATAGCGCCGCAGAAGCGCACCGACAGGAGAGCCAAATGGGTGCGCACCGCGCCGAGATCGTTTCCGCGCGTGTGATCGTCACTTGCCCGGGCCGCAATTTCGTCACGCTCCGGATCGAGACGCGCGACGGCGTCACCGGGATCGGCGACGCGACATTGAACGGCCGCGAGCTGGCGGTGGTGCGCTACCTCACGGACCATGTCATCCCCTGCCTGATCGGCCGCGACGCGCAGCGCATCGAGGACATCTGGCAATATCTCTACAAGGGCGCCTATTGGCGCCGCGGCCCGGTGACGATGAGCGCGATCGCCGCGGTCGACACCGCACTCTGGGACATCAAGGGCAAGATCGCCGGGCTGCCGGTCTATCAGTTGCTCGGCGGCGCCAGCCGCGAGGGCTGCATGGTCTACGGCCACGCCAACGGCGCGACGATCGAGGAGACGATCGAGCGCGCGATCGAGCATCGCGAACTCGGCTACAAGGCGATCCGCCTCCAGTCGGGCGTCCCCGGCCTCAACGCCACCTACGGCGTCGGCAAACCCGGCGAGCGCTACGAACCCGCCGACGGCACGCTCCCCAAAGAGAGCCTGTGGTCGACCGAAAAATATCTCCGCTCGGTCGCCCCCCTGTTCGAAAAGGCCCGCGAGACTCTCGGCGACGACGTCCACCTGCTCCACGACGTCCACCACCGGCTCACGCCGATCGAGGCCGCCCGCCTGGGCAAGGCGCTCGAACCCTGCCGCCTGTTCTGGCTCGAGGATCCCACCCCGGCCGAGAACCAGGCCGGCTTCCGCCTGATCCGCCAGCACACCACCACCCCGATCGCCGTCGGCGAAGTGTTCAACTCGATCTGGGACGCGAAGCAGCTGATCGAGGAGCAGTTGATCGATTATGTCCGCGCGACGATCGTCCATGCCGGCGGGCTCACCCATGTCCGCCGCATCGCCGCGCTCGCCGATCTCTACCAGATCCGTACCGGCTGCCACGGCGCCACCGATCTCTCGCCGGTCACGATGGCCGCGGCGCTCCATTTCGGCCTGTCGGTGCCCAATTTCGGCATCCAGGAGTTGATGCCGCACACCGCCGAGACCGACGCGGTCTTCCCGCACGCCTATCGCTACGCCCAGGGCATGATGCACCCGGGCGACGCGCCCGGGCTCGGCGTCGAGATCGATGAGGCGCTCGCCGCGCGCTACGAATATGAACGCGCCTATCTCCCCGTCGCGCGACTCGAAGACGGCACGATGTGGAACTGGTGAGGAACAAGCGATGACCCAATTGACCCGCCGGGAAATGCTGGCAGCCACTGCGGCCTGCGCCGTCGCCGCCCCCGCCTTTGCCGGCGAGGCCACCCCCTCGCTCGACGCGCTCGCCAGGGCCAGGGGGATGCGCTTCGGCTCGTGCGTCGCGTGGAGCGCGCGCGGCGCCGATGCCGGCTCGTTCGCCAACCCCGCTTATGCGGCGCTGCTGGAGCGCGAATGCGGCATCCTCGTCCCCGAGAACGAGCTCAAATGGCAGCGCGTGCGGCCGAACAGCCAGCGTTTCGACTTCACCCGGTTCCAGCCCATGCTCGAATTTGCCGAAGCCCGGGGCATGGCGATGCGCGGCCACACCTTGCTGTGGCACAAGGCGCAATATTTCCCGAAATGGCTGACCGAACATGATTTCGGCCCGAAGCCGCGCGTCGCGGCCGAACGCCTCCTCACGCACCATATCGGCGAGCTCTGCCGCCTCTATGGCAGCCGGATCACCAGCTTCGACGTCGTCAACGAGACGATCGACGAGAAGACCGGCCGCCAGCGCGAGACCTCGCTGTCGCGGGCGTTCGGCGATGCCGATGCAATGGTCGACCTCGCCTTCCACACCGCGCGCCGGCACGCGCCGAAGGCCGAGCTGGTCTACAATGATTATATGAGCTGGGAGCCCGGCAACGAGACCCACCGCGCCGGCGTTCTCCGCCTGCTCGAGGGCTTCCGCAAGCGCAATGTGCCGGTCGATGCGCTCGGCGTGCAATCGCATATCGGCGTCTATGGCAGCAATCCGGGCCAGACCGCGGCACAGCAGGAGCGCGAATGGCGCCGCTTTCTCGATCAGGTCGTGGCAATGGGCTACCGGCTGGTGATCACCGAGTTCGACGTCAACGATCGCGACCTGCCGAAGGACCCCAAGGTCCGCGATGCAGGGGTCGCCGCCTATGCGGATGCCTATCTGGAGATCATGTTCGCCTATCCGCAGCTCAGCGACGTGCTGGTCTGGGGAATGTGCGACAAATATGGCTGGCTCAACGGCTTCAGCCCGCGCGCCGACCGCAGCCTGAAACGCGCGACGCCCTATGACGCGCAGTTCCGCCCCAAACCGCTACGCGAAGTCTTCGCCCGCCGCTTCGCGGCGGCGGCGGCACGCGCCTGAAGAGGCGTCCTTCTCCCTCTCCCCTTGAGGGAGAGGGCTGTAAGTAGAAAGCGATCAGGCAGCGGTGGGCCTCGTTCCCGTTCCTCCCCCGCGAAGGGGAGGTGGCTTGCGCAGCTTGACTGAGGGGGAGGAAGCACGATGGCGAGTGGGTCGCCTACCGCCCCCTCCGTCG